>NZ_MVOK01000008.1:0-235718 GCF_002018915.1 Pseudomonas sp. MF6396
GCTCGCCGAAGGCCACCGCGATGGCTTGCGGGGTCCTGTTCGCCTGCGCCGCGATGTGCTGGTGAATGCACGGCCCGGGCGCGTGCTCCGCCTCGACCGGGTTCCACGCCTGCACGATGCGCGCCTGTTCCTGGCCATCCAGCAACGCCAGTTCGGCAATGCGCTGCTGCGGCTGCTCGACGATACCCTGCAGCAACTGTCGCCAGTGGCTGGCCAGGCGCTGGATGCTCGCCTCGTCGAACAGGGCGGTCGCGTAGTTCAGCGTGGCGCCGAGCCCGTTCGCCTGCTCGACGGTCTCCAGGGTCAGGTCGAACTGTGCAGTGCCCTGCTCCCACGCCAGGCTCTCCACGGTCAGGCCCGGCAAGCTGTGACGCGCGCCCTTGACCTGGCTCTGGTGGCTGTACATCACCTGGAACAACGGCGTGTGGCTGAGGCTGCGCTGGGGATGCAACGCCTCCACCAACTGCTCGAATGGCAGGTCCTGATGGCCCTGCGCGGCCAGCGCCGTGCGCTGTACCTGCTGCAGCAACTGGGCAAAGGTGGTGTGCGAATCGAACTCGGCCTTGAGCACCTGGGTGTTGACGAAGAAGCCGATCAGGCGCTCGGTCTCCAGCCGGGTACGGTTGGCGATCGGCACCCCGACACGAATGTCATCCTGCCCGGTGTAGCGATGCAGCAAGGCCTGGAAGCTGGCCAGCAGCAACATGAACAGCGTCACGCCCTGGGCCTTGGCCAACTGCTCCAGCGCGCTGGCCAGCGAAGGGTCGAGTTCGATGCCCAGGTTGGCCCCGGCATGGCTTTGCGTGGCGGGGCGCGGCCGGTCGGTGGGCAACTCCAGCAACGCCTGGCCACCCGCCAGCTGCGTGGTCCAGTAGGCCAGTTGGCGGGCCTGCTCACCGGCCTCCATCCACTGACGTTGCCACACCGCGTAGTCGGCGTACTGGATCGCCAGCGCCGGCAACTGCAGCGGCTGGCCCCGGCGATGGCCTTCGTAGAACTGGATCAGTTCCTCGACCATCACCGGTATCGACCAGCCATCGGAAACGATATGGTGCAAGGTGAGCACCAGCACATGCTCGCCCTCGGCCAGGGCCAGCAGCTTGACGCGCAACAGCGGCCCCTGCTGCAGATCGAACACGCGACGGGTTTCGGCCTCCACCAGCATCTTGACCCATGCCTGCGCATCGGCACCGGCCGGCACGCCGACCTGCTCGACCTGCAGGGTGAATGGCGCGGGTGCATGGATCACCTGCACCGCCTGACCATCGGCCTGGCTGAAAGTGGTGCGCAAGGTCTCGTGACGTTCGATCAGCGACGTGAAGCTGGCCTGCAGGGCATCGATGTCCAACGCGCCCTTAAGGCTCAGTGCCAGCGGCATGTTGTAGGCCGTGCTGTGGGCATCCAGCTGCCAGAGGAACAGCTGGCGTTGCTGGGCATACGACAGCCGCAGTGGCTGGTTGCGCGCCACGTGCCGGAAGGCCGGCGCCGTGGCACGGCTGGCGCCCTGCACATCGGCGATGAAGTCGGCCAGCAGCGGTGCCTCGAACAGCGCACGCAAGGGCAGTTCGACCTCCAGTTGCTGGCGTAGACGCGACACCACCTGGGTCGCCAGCAGCGAGTGCCCGCCCAGCTCGAAGAAGTTGTCGTTCAAGCCCACCTGCTCGACCTTGAGCACCTGCGCCCAGATCGCCGCCACCTGCTGCTCGAGCACACTGACCGGTGCCACGAACTGCTGCTGCACCTGGCTGGTATCCGGTGCCGGCAGGGCCTTGCGGTCCAGCTTGCCGTTGGGGTTGAGCGGCAGCGTGTCGAGGAACACGAAGTACGACGGCACCATGTACTCGGGCAGCATCGCCTTGAGGTGGTCGCGCAGCGCACCGCGCAACTCGGCCTGCCCTGCCCCGCTGGCCACCACGTAGGCCGCCAGCTGCTTGCCGCCCAGGCCCTGCACAGCGAGCACCACTGCCTCGCGCACGGCGGCATGCGCCTGCAGCGCGATCTCGATCTCGCCCAGCTCGATACGGAACCCGCGAATCTTGACCTGATGGTCGGTACGCCCGACGTATTCGAGTACCCCGTCGGCACCATGGCGCGCCAGGTCGCCGCTGCGGTACAGGCGCCCGCCACCCTGCACACTGGTGTCGAACGGATCGGGCAGGAAGGTCGCCGCGGTACGCCTGGCATCGCCCAGATAACCGCGCCCCACACCGATGCCGGCCACGAACAGCTCGCTGATGGCGCCGTTGGGCACCGGGTCGAGGTTGCCGTTGAGCAGGTACAGGCGGTTGTTGTCGGTGGCCACGCCGATCGGCAGGCGAATCCCCGTGGTCGAGGCCGGCAGGACGTTGAACAGCGCCACGTCGTCGGAACACTCGGCCGGGCCATAGGCGTTCACCAGGCCCACCTCGGGATAACGCTGCACCCAGCGCCGCGCCAGCTCCGGCGCCAGCGCCTCGCCGGTGGTCAGCAGCCAGCGCAGCCGACCCAGTTCCTGGCCGGGGCTGCCCAGTTGTTCAAGCTCGTCGAGCATCACCTGCAATAACGACGGCACGCTCTCGAGCAGGGTGATGCCGCGCTCGCGAACGTAGCTGAGCAACGCCCGCGGGTCATGCGCAATGCGGTTGGGCACGATATCCACCTGCGCGCCGAACAACGGCGCGGCCAGCAGCTGCCAGACCGAAATGTCGAAGCTCTGCGAGGCGGTCTGGGCGATCACGTCCGCGTCGTCCAGTTGCAGGTAAGGCACCTTGCTCAACTGGTTGTTGAGCATGCCGCGCTGCTCCACCTGTACCCCTTTGGGCGTGCCAGTGGAGCCGGAGGTGTAGATCAGGTAGGCCAGCGCTCGCCCGCCCGTATGGCGACCGGGGTAATCGATCGGCACGTCCACCGGCGGCAGTGCATCGTCGATCAGCAGCGTCGCTCGGCGAGCCTCGGGCAGCAGGGCCAGCAGGCCCTGGGCACGGGCCGCGAAGTCGCTGCTGGCCAGCAGTACCGGCGCACCGGCCAGGGCCAGCACCTCGGCCAGGCGCTGGTCGGGCAGTTGCGGGTCCAGCGCCAGGTAGGCACAGCCGGCCTTGAACACCCCCACGGCCATGCCCAGCAGCTCCAGATTACGCTCGCTGAGCATCGCCACCGGCTGGTCCGGCTTGGCCCCGGCGGCCATCAGTGCCTGCGCCACCCGGCTGGCGTGCGCGTCCAGCTCGCGGTAGGTCCATGCCTGCGTTTCGCAGCGCGCCACCACCTGCTCGGGGTGGGCCGCCAGTTGCGCCTCGAACAGGTTCACATACCCGGCCTCCAGCGGGTATTCGGCCAGGGCCTCGGGCTGTTCATGCACCTTGGCCAGCTCCGGCGCGCCCACCAGGGCCAGCTCGTCGAAGCGACCATGAAAGCCCTCGGCCAGGGCCAGCAGCAGGCGACGGAAGTCTTCCAGCAGCGCGGCAATGGTGGGCTCGTCGAAGTAGCTCTGGTCGTAGGACAGGTGCAGGCCCAGCTCGTCGCCGGGGTAGATCACCACTGTCAGCGGGTAATTGGTGTGGGTTCGCGACGTGGAACCGGCCACGTTGAGCTGCTGCGCATTGCTCAGCACCTTGCTTTCCATCGGCGCGTTTTCATACACCAGCAGGCTGTCGAAGATCGGGTGCCCCGCTTCTACCGCACTGCACGCCTGGATCTGCACCAGCGGCAGGTACTCGTATTCGCGCAGGGTGAAGTTCTTCTCGAACAGGCGCTGCAGCCAGGCCTTCACGCTCAGGTCGTCACCGGCCTGCGGAATGTCCACGCGCAGCGCGATGCTGTTGATGAACAGCCCCACGGTGCTCTGCATCTCCGGGCGATTGACCGGGCGGCCCGCCACCGTCACCCCGAACAGTACGTCGTGCAGGCCGCTGTAGCGGTGCAGCACCAGCGACCAGGCAGCCTGGGCGAAGGTGTTGACGGTGATCTGATTGCGCTGGGCCAGTTCATGCAGCAGGCGCCCCTGCTCGGGGGCCAGGTACACGTAGTTGTCGCCGATGCCGGCCGACTCGCCATCGCCCTTCTTGCGGTCGAACGGCAGCGCGGTGACTTCGCTGAAGTCCTGCAGCTCTTCGCGCCACATTGCCAGCGCGGCCTGCTCGTCCTGTTGCTGCAACCAGCCGATGAAGCTGCCGAAGCGCTCGGCGGCCGGCAGGGTCTGACCGTTGTAGAAGGTGAAGAAGTCTTCGAACAGCTGCGAGTGGCACCAGGCATCCAGCAGGATGTGGTGGTTGCTGAGGATGAACCAGTAATGGTCGGTTTCACGGCGGATCAGACGCACCCAGATCGGCGGCTGCTCCAGCAGCCTGAAGCCCTGGTCG
Organism: Pseudomonas sp. MF6396; assembly: GCF_002018915.1. NCBI lineage: Bacteria > Pseudomonadati > Pseudomonadota > Gammaproteobacteria > Pseudomonadales > Pseudomonadaceae > Pseudomonas > Pseudomonas sp. MF6396. The sequence continues at coordinate 4,335 of NZ_MVOK01000008.1, forward strand.
CGCTCCTCGCGCAGCAGCGCCTGCAACGACACCTCCTGCTGCTCAGGCGTCTGCTCGCTCCAGTCCAGGAAGCTCACGCTCAACTGCGCCTGGCGGTGCACGATCTGCAGCATCTGGCCATCACGGTCGAGGCTGAACGAGGTGCGCAGCGGTTCGTGACGCTGCGCCACCGCACGCCAGGCCACGGTGAAGCGCTCGAAGTCGATGGGGCTGCGGATGCTCTTGCGCGCCTGCATGAAGTAGATGCCCGAATGCGGGTCCATCAGGGTGTGCAGCAGCATGCCCTGCTGCATCGGTGACAGCGGGTAGATGTCTTCGATATCGCGCGCGGCAACCGGCAACTCGTCCAGGCGTGCCTGGGTCAGGCCGGCAATCGGGAAGTCCGATGGGGTCAGGCCGAAGCTGTCTGGCCGGACGCAATGCGCGATGAGCGCCTTGAGCTCTTCGGCATACGCCTGGGCCAGGGCCTGGATGGTCGGTTCGTCGAACATGCGGCGGCTGAAGCTCCAGCCCAGTTTCAATTCGCCGCCATACACCTGGCCATTGATCGCCAGCCAGTTGCCCAGCGGCGCCTCGGGGCTCTGGTTGGCCCCGGCGTGCTCGCTGGCCGGAGTGAGGAAGGCGTCCTGGCCGTCTTCGGCAAAGCTGCCATCGAACTGGCCCAGGTAGTTGAAGGTGATACGCGGCACCGGCAGCGCGGCCAGTGCTTCGCGGGCCTGCGCGTCACCCAGGTAGCGCAGCGCACCGAAGCCGATGCCTTTGTCCGGCACCGCACGCAACTGTTCCTTGATGCGCTTGATCGAGCCATCGAGGCTGTCGGTGGGGCTCAGCTTGACCGGGAACATGCTGGTGAACCAGCCCACTGTGCGGGTCAGGTCCACGTCATCGAACAGGTCTTCGCGACCATGCCCTTCGAGCTGGATCAGTACCTCATCACGCTCGGTCCAGCGTGCGATCACCCGCGCCAGGGCGGTCAGCAGCAGGTCGTTGACCTGGGTGCGGTAGGCGGCCGGGGCCTGTTGCAGCAACTGGCGGGTGGTGGCCGCGTCGAGCACGGTGTGGGCCGTGGCCAGATGCACGCCCTGCAGCGAACCCTGCGGATGGTCGCACGGCAGTTCGGCGCTGACGCCCGCCAGCTCGGCGGTCCAGTACGCCAGTTGCGGTTGCAGGGTGGCGGCATGGGTTTGCAAACGTTGCGCCCAGGCCTGGGTCGAGCTGGTCTTGGCCGGCAGGGTCACGGCCTGTCCGGCAGCCAGTTGCGTGTAGGCCGTTTGCAGGTCCTCCAGCAGAATGCGCCACGACACGCCATCGACCACCAGGTGGTGGATCGCCAGCAACAGGCGCTGACTGCCATCGGGCAGGGTCGCCAGTACCGCACGCAGCAGTTCACCGCGTTCGAGGTTCAGGCTGCGCTGGGCCTTTTCGCACAGCGCCTGCAACGCCTCGGCGTGTTCTGCCGCAGCCGCCCACACGATGGTCTGTTGCTGGGCCACGGCACCGTAGTGCGCGGCCCATTGGCCGTCGGCCTGGAGGCTGTAGTTCAGGCGCAGCGCATCGTGCTGGGTGGTCAGCGCCTGCAACGCCTGCTCCAGTGTCTGCGCCTGCAATGTCTGGCCGGGCTTGAGCAGCACAGCCTGGTTCCAGTGGTGCTGTTCGGGCATCTGCGCGCCGAAGAAATACTGGTGCACCGGCAGCAGCAGCGCCTGGCCGCTGGCAGCGCCCTGGTCGATCTGGCGGGCCTGCTCGCCCTGGCGCGCCACCGACGCCAGGCCCTGCACGGTCTGGTGCTGGAACAGCTCCTTGGGGCTGAAATGGATGCCGGCCTGGCGCGCGCGGCTGACCAGCTGGATGGAGATGATCGAATCGCCGCCCAGTTCGAAAAAGTTGTCGGTGACGCCCACCTGCTCGACCTTGAGCACGCCCGCCCAGAGGGCGGCGAGCTGATGTTCCAGGTCGCTCTGCGGCGCCACGTAGGCCTGTTGCAGCAGGCTGGCGTCCGGTTTGGGCAGCGCCTTGCGGTCGAGCTTGCCGTTTGGGGTCAGCGGCAAGGCGTCGAGCACGATCAGGTGCGCCGGTACCATGTAGTCCGGCAGCACTGCTTTGAGGTGTTCACGCAAGGTGTTGCGCAGCTCGGTGTGCTGCTGCGCATCCGGCGCGGCCACGGGCACCAGGTAGCCGGCCAGCTGTTTGCCGCTGGGGCCGGGGATGTCGACGACCACCGCTTCGCGCACCTGCGGGTGTCCCTGCAGACGGGCCTCGATCTCGCCCAGCTCGATACGAAAGCCGCGAATCTTGACCTGATAGTCGATGCGCCCCAGGTAGTCGACCAGGCCGTCGGCGCGCACCCGCGTGAGGTCGCCACTGCGGTACACGCGCGTGCCGTCGGCGGCGAACGGGTCGGGTACGAAGCGTTCGGCGGTCAGGCCGGGGCGGTCCAGGTAACCGCGTGCCACGCCCTGCCCGCCCAGGTACAGCTCACCGGCAAGGCCGTTGGGCAAAAGGTTCAGCTCGGCGTCCAGCACATAGGCCGTGCGGCGCCCCACCAGGCTGCCGATGGGCGCGTAGGCGGCGCCACAGGTATCGCCTTCACGGGCCTTCCACAGCAGCGGCGTTACCACTGTTTCGGTCGGGCCGTAGCCGTTGACGATGTACTGCGGGCGCAACACACGCCAAGCCAGTGCATAGCTCGCCTGCGGCACGGCATCGCCGCCAAAGCAGTAGATGCGCACGGCCGGCGGGTTGCCGGCCTGTTCGACATGCTCGGCCACCTGCTGCAGGTATACCGGCGGCAGCGCAGTGACAGTCACGCCCTGCTCGCGCATCACCTGGCAGGCCTGCTCCGGCGACCACAGCTCGTCGCCGCGCAGCAGCAGGCGGGCGCCGTGGCTCAGGGCGGTCAGCCAACGCTCGTGGGCACCGTCGAAGGCCAGCGACATGAACTGCAGCTCGCAGTCGCGCGGGGTCATTTCATAGCGCTCGCCGATGGCCAGCACGTGCGCCACCAGCGGGCCATGCGCCACCGCCACGCCCTTGGGCTGGCCGGTGGAACCGGAGGTGTAGATCACGTAGGCCAGGTTGCCTTCGTTCAGCGCCACCTGCGGCGTGGTGTCGGCCCGCTCCTGCCAGGCCTGGGGCTGGTCCACCAGCAAGGTCGCCATCGCGCCGGGCAGCGCCAGCTGGTCGAGCACGTCGTGCTGGGTCAGCACCAGTGCAGCCTTGCAGTCCTCGATCATGTAGTGCAGACGGTCCTGCGGGTAGGCCACGTCCAGCGGCACATAAGCACCCCCGGCCTTGAGCACCGCCAGCAGGGCCACCACGGTGTCGACCGAGCGGCGCAACGCCACGGCCACGCGCACCTCGGGGCCTACGCCCAGTTCAATCAGGTGATGCGCCAGGCGATTGGACTGGGCGTTCAGTTGCGCGTAGGTCAACTGGCGCCCTTCGCAGAGCACCGCCACCGCGTTCGGCGTCAGTGTCGCGTGGTCTGCGATCAACTGGTGAACCTGGCGCTGGCTCGACTGCTGGCCGGGCTGCCACTGGCCGAGGATCTGCCGGCGCTCGTCGGCGCCCAGCAGGCTCAGTTGCGCCAGGCGCTGACGCGGGGCCTGGCAGATGCCTTCGAGCAGGTTCTGCCAGTGCGCGGCCATGCGCTGGATGCGCGCGGCGTCGAACAGGTCGGTGCAATAGTTGAAGGTGGCCACCAGCCCGCTGGCGCGCTCGAAGGTGTTGAGCGAGATATCGAAATGCGCGGTCTGCTCGACCAGGTCGATTTCCTCGACGTGCAGGCCGTGCAGGCTGTCGGCCGAGACCTGGCCGCCAACGTCGCGCAGGTGGTTGTACATCACCTGGAACAGCGGGTTGTAACCCAGCCCGCGCTCGGGCTTGAGTTCATCGACCAGTGCGTCGAACGGTACGTCCTTGTTGGCCTGGGCCTGCAAGGCAGTGTCCTTGACGGCCTCCAGCAACTGGCTGAAGGTCAGCGCCGGGTCGATGCCCACCCGCGCCACCAGGGTGTTGACGAAGAAGCCGATCAGCCCTTCGAGCTCCAGGCGATTGCGGTTGGTGACCGGGATACCGATGTTGACCTTGGGCTTGCCGCTGTAGCGTGACAGCACGATGGCAAACGCCGCCAGCAATACGTGGAACAGTGTGGCGCTGTGCTGCACCGCCAGTTCGCGCAGGCCGCTGGCCAGCGTGTCCGGCAGGCGGATGTCGATACGCCCGCCCTGATGGCTCTGCTCCTTGGGTCGGCTGCGGTCGGCCGGCAGTTCGAGCACCGCGAAGTCGTCTTCGAGCTGGGCCTTCCAGTACTCGAGCTGGGCCTGTTGCAGCCCCTGGGCCAGACGCTTGCGCTGCCAGGCGGCGTAGTCGGCGTACTGCACCGGCAGCGCCTCCAGGTGCAGCGGCTCGCCGCGCACACGGGCGTTGTAGGCGTTCGCCAGCTCGCGCATCATCACCCCCATCGACCAGCCGTCGGAGACGATGTGGTGCAGCATCAGGCCCAGCACATGCTCGTCACCGGCGCACTTGAACAGGCTGACGCGCAGCAGCGGGCCGTGCGCCAGGTCGAACGGGGTGGCGGCCTCTTCGTCCAGGCGCTGCATCAGTGCCTGTACAGGCTCGGCGCTGAGGTCGTGAATCGCGATGGCCAGCGGCGCAGGCGGCAACACGCGCTGCCACGGCATGCCGTCGCGCTCGTCGAACACGCTGCGCAGCGACTCGTGGCGGCCCACCAGCGCATCGAAGGCCGACTGCAGGGCCGACAGGTCCAGCGCGCCGCGCAGACGCACAGCCAGCGGCGTGTTGTAGGCCGCGCTGTGCGGGTGCAGCTTCCAGAACAGCCACTGGCGGTACTGGGCATGCGAAACCGCCAGCGGCGCGCTGCGGTCCAGTACCTCGAAGTCGGCTTGCGTTACCGGCGCCAGGGCTTGCGCCACGTCGGTGAAGGCCAGCAGGTCGGCGCTGTCGAACAGCGCGCGCAGCGGGATATCCAGGCCCAGTTGCTTGCGCACCCGCGAGACCACCTGGGTGGCCAGCAGCGAGTGTCCGCCCAGGGCGAAGAAGTTGTCGTCCAGGCCCACCTGATCCATGTGCAGTACTTCGGCCCAGATCTGTGCCACCACTGCCTGCAATGGTGTCTGCGGCGCACGGTAGGTAGTCTGTGCCGCTGCCGGCTGCGGCAGGGCCTTGAGGTCGAGCTTGCCGTTGGCGGTCACCGGCAGGCGTTCGAGCAACGACAGGTGGGTGGGCACCATGTGTTCGGGCAGGGCCTGCTTGAGCGCGGTGCGGCTGGCATCGAGCAGGGCCTGCTGCGCGGCATCGCCGTGTGGCGCGTCAACCGGCACCAGGTAAGCGGCCAGTTGCTGCGCCTGGCCCTCGCCCACCACACGCACCACGGCAGCACGAATGCCGGGCAACTCGCGCACGCGACTCTCGATTTCTGCCAGTTCCACACGATAACCGCGAATCTTGACCTGACCGTCCATACGCCCGGCGAACAGCAGTTGCCCCAGGCCGTTGCGACGCACCCAGTCGCCGGTGCGGTACAGGCGCCCGCCGGCAGCGTCATCCGGGTCGGGCACAAAGCGTTCGGCGGTCAGCCCGGCACGCCCCAGGTACCCCCGGGCCAGCCCGGCCCCGGCGATGTACAGCTCGCCTCGCGCCGCGCCTGGCACCTGCTGCAGGCAAGCATCGAGCACCTTCACGCGAAGGTTGTCCAGCGGCGTGCCCAGCACCGGCTGGCCATCCATTGCATGGGTCAGCACACCCACGGTGGTTTCGGTGGGGCCGTAATGGTTGATCACCGCAAGCGTCGGGGCCAGCCCCGCGATGCGTTGCAGCAGAGCAGGCGTGCAGGCTTCGCCGCCGAGGATCAGGCACTGGCGGGGCAACGCTGCTGAACCTGCAGGCAGCATGGCCTCCAGGTGCGAAGGCACGATCTTCAGCGCATCCACCGCGTGCTCGTGCAGGTAGCGGGCGAAAGCGTCGGCATCCAGCACCGTCTGCTTGTCCAGCAGATGCAGGGTCTTGCCGCTGCACAGTCCACCGAACAGCACGGTGTGGCCCAGGTCGGCGGCAGGCGTGGTAACCATCGCCAGGCTCCGGATGGCCTGCATCGGCAGGCGTCGACCGACCCCGCGCACGTAGTTGGCCAGCGCGCCATGGCTGATGCCGACACCCTTGGGCCTGCCGGTGGTGCCGGAGGTGTAGATCACATAGGCCAGGTTGTCCGGCGCGACCGCCACTACCGGCGCGGCAGCGTCGGGGTACACGGCATCGGCGTGCATCAGGTGTACCTGCACCGGCAATGTTTCTGCCCAGGTCGAAGCGGCCAGCACCACGCGCACGTTGCTGTCAGCCAGCATGAAGTCGAGCCGCTCGCGCGGCTGCTCGGGCTCCAGTGGCAGGTAGGCGGCGCCTGCCTTGAGCACAGCCAGGATGGCCACCAGCATGTCGATGGAGCGGTCGGCAACCACGCCGACCCGCTCGTCCACCTGCACCCCGGCCTGGCGCAACGCCGCAGCCAGTGCGTCGCTGCGCTGGCACAGAGTGGCATAGGTGATCTGCCGACCGGCGCTGATGGCCGCGATGCCCTGCGCAGTGGCTGCGCCCGCCTGCTCGATCAGATGATGGATGCAGGTGTCGTCCAGCGCGAGGGCCGGCGTGTCGATGTGCGGGGTACCGGCGACCAGCAGCGGCAGCTCACCGACGGCACACGACGCGTCCGCCACCAGGCCTTGCAGCAATTGCACCCAATGCTCGCCCATGGCGACGATGGTGGCCGCATCGAACAGGTCCAGCGCATAGGTGAAGGTGGCGTGCAGGCGACCGGCGCTTTCGTAGGTGTCCAGCGCCAGGTCGAAACGCGCGCTGTGCTTGTCCAGCGCGACCTTCTCCAGGGCCAGGCCCGAGCGGGTGGTGATCTGCGCGGCATCGGCGATGTTGGCCTGGTGGTTGAACAGCACCTGGAACAGCGCGCCCTGGTTGGCGCTGCGTGGCAGATCAAGCGCTTCGACCAGGCGCTCGAACGGCAGGTCCTGATGAGCCTGGGCGCCGACAGCGGTGTGCTTGATGCGCTGCACCAGCTCGGCCACGTCGATCAGCGGGTCGATATCGGTGTGCAGCACCTGGGTATTGATGAAACAGCCGATCAGGCCCTCGACCTCGGCGCGGTTGCGGTTGGCCACCGGCACCCCGACGCGGATCGCGCGCTGGCCGCTGTAGCGTTGCAGCAGCAGCTTGAAGCCGCCCAGCAACACCATGAACAGCGTTGCGCCCTGGGCGCGGGCGAGGCTGCGCAACTGCTCGGCCAGCGCCGGCTGCACTTCGAAGGCATGTCGCGCCCCGCGCTGAGTCGGTATGGCCGGACGCAGGTGGTCGAACGGCAGCGCCAGCGGCGCATGGTCGTCACCGAGCTTTTCGCGCCAGTAGCCAAGCTGGCGTTCCTGCTCGCCGGCCTCCAGCCAGCTGCGTTGCCACAGCGCGTAGTCGCGGTACTGGATCGGCAGCTCGGGCAGGGCCGCTTCGCCCGAACTGCTGGCGGCGTCGTAAAGGCGGATGAACTCGTCGATCAGCACGTTCAGCGACCAGCCGTCGGCGACGATGTGGTGCAGGGTCAGCAGCAGCACGTGCTCGCACGCGTCGAGCCTGAGCAGTTGCACGCGCAGCAGCGGACCGTTGCCCAGGTCGAAGGGGCTGCCGGCATCGGACTCGACCCGTGCGCCGACTTGTGTTTCGCGGTCTGCGGGTGCGAGATGGCTCAGGTCATGGGTGACGATCGTGACCGGTGTGGGCGGCAGAACGCGCTGACGGACCTGCCCGTCGCCCTGTTCGAACAGCGTGCGCAGGGTTTCATGGCGAGCCACCAGCGCATCGAAGGCCTGTTGCAGGGCATGGTTGTCGAGTTCACCCTTGAGGCGCACGGCCATCGGCAGGTTGTAGGCGGCGCCTTGCGGATCGAGCTGCCACAGGAACCACATGCGCCCTTGCGCGTAGGACAGGCCGTCGCGCTCGCTGCTGGTGGCGTTGGCCGGGATCGGGAACTGCGAGAAATCGACGCCCTCCTTGCGCAGTGCTTCCAGGAACAGCGGACGCTTTTCGGTTGGCAGTTCAATAAAGCGGCGAGCGAGTTTCAGCGAGTCTTGGGCATTCATGCAATGCGTCCTTGTCGATAGGATGCGGGACCACAAGGTCCAGTCGTATCCACAAGAACGAAGCAGGTGCAGGGTGATTTAGGCTGTGAAAGCGCCGGCGCATGCGTTGGCCAGCAAGGCTGGCGCCTGCATAGCGTGCACACGGCACATGCAACGTGCCGGGGCCTGCGGAACTGGAGTGGCCAGCCCCCTAATTTCCCCCCGTCTTCCCTCGTCTCCAAAGAGAACCCGCTGCAAGAAAGGCCTATGCCATGTCCACCGCCTCCTCCCTGACCCGCGCCGTCGGGCGCGGCCTGCGCAAGCTGGCCGGCGCACAGCCCGAGCGCGCCTACCGCCTGTTCGATGTCACCCTCAAGCAACGCATCCAACTGAGCCCGTCGCTGAGCCGCCTGGTGTTCACCGGCCCGGACGTGGCCCGGATGCACACCCTGGCTGCCGATCAACGCGTCAAGCTGTTCTTCCCCGCCGCCGACGGCAGCCCGCCCGAACTGCCCAACGACCTGCACTGGAACGAAGCCCGCCGCGCCCTGGCCGAGGCCAGCCGCCCGCCCATGCGCACCTACACCATCCGTGCCCTGCGCCGCGAACAGGCCGAGGTGGATATCGATTTCGTACTGCACGGGGTCAACGGCCCCGCCTCGGCCTGGGCCACCCACGCCCGCACAGGCGACCGTCTGCAGATCCTGGCACCCAACCTGGCCTTCGCCGGCGACCCCGGGGGCTACGAATGGAACCCGCCCGCCGGGGTGCGCAACATTCTGCTGGTGGGCGATGAAACCGCCTTGCCAGCCATTGCCGGCATTCTCGAAACCCTCGCCGGGCAAGATGACCCGCCCCAGGTCGAAGCCTATGTCGAGGTGCCGCTGCAACAGGACTGCCTGGCCCTGCGCTGCAATGCCAGCACCACCTTGCACTGGCTGCCACGCGACCAGCAACAGCGCATCCAGGGCCAGGCCATGGTGCATGCCGTGACCCAGCTGGCCACCCTGCCCGCCAGACGCCCGCCCGCCGACACGCGCCTCGAGGAGGTGGACATCGACCAGCAGATCCTCTGGGAACGTGCCAGCGCCAGCCACCAGAGCTTCTACGCCTGGGTGGCCGGGGAATCGGCTGCGGTGATGCAGATCCGGCGCTTTCTGATCAACGAACAGGGCCTGGACCGCAACGCGCTGACCCTGATGGGCTACTGGCGCGCCGGCCGCACGTTCGAGTAGGACCGCAGGCGTTTTCCAGGGCTCCGGGCGGCAGGCCGGGAGCCTTGGAAACATTTGCTTGCATTTTTTAGTGCAGGATTTCTGCTTCTCATTCGTCCTAACAATTACCACTGCACCCTTTCGAGCGAGCCTGAGCCCAGACACCCCGTGCTCCGGAACCTCATGCTCACCACACTCCGAATCGAAGTTGCCTGCCCAATGTCGAAAAAGTCACGTTCAAAACTCTGGTTTCTGGTCCACAGCTGGCTAGCCCTGCCGATCTGGTTCTTCGTGCTGATCGTCTGCTTCACCGGGACGCTGGCCGTGGTCAGCCAGGAAATCGTCTGGCTGGCGCAGCCCGAGGTCCGCGCCTCCAAACCCGACGGCGACCCGCCGATGCTGGGCTTCGACCAGGTGCGCGCCGCCGTCGAGGCCGCGCAGCCGGGGGTGTATGTCAGCACCATCGTGCGCCCGGACGAATCGCATTTCGCCCTGACCGTCAGCGTCACCTACCCCGACTCGCGCTCCACCACGCTCTACGTCAACCCGTACACCGGGGTGGTCCAGGGCGAGGCGGCGCAGTTCAACTTCCAGGCCTTTACCCGCGCCCTGCACGGCTGGTGGCTGGTGCCGTTCACCAATGGCTACAGCTGGGGCTGGTACCTGGTGTCGCTGCTGGGGCTGCCGATGCTGGCCTCGCTGGTTACCGGGCTGGTGGTGTACAAGCGCTTCTGGAAGGGCTTTCTCAAGCCGACCCTGCGCCTGAAGCACGGTGCGCGGATTTTCTGGGGCGACTTCCACCGCCTGAGCGGGATCTGGTCGATCTGGTTCATCGCAGTCATCTCGATCACCGGTACCTGGTTCCTGATCCAGGCGATTCTGTTCGACAACCAGATCTCGATTTCCAGCAACCAGGTGCTGCCGGTGATCGCCCGCGAGAACGTGCCCACCGCGCCCGCCGGCCAGCCGGCCCCGGTGCTGAGCCTGGATGCCATCGAAAAGATCGCCATCGACAAGATCCCGGGGCTGGACGTGAGCTTCATCAGCCTGCCGAGCAACGCCTACAGCCACACCTCGGTGGGGGGGCGCAGCTGGTACCCGCTGATGTTCCAGACCGCATCGGTCAACCCCTACAGTGGCGTGGTCGAGGCCCATGAGCTGCTGTCCGACCGCAGCAAGCTCGAATTCGTCACCGAGTCGATGCGCCCGCTGCATACCGGCGATTTCGGGGGTATCTGGATCAAGCTGATCTGGTTCGTGTTCGGCCTGCTGCTGAGCATGATGGTGCTCAGCGGCCTGCTGATCTGGACCAAGCGCACCGCCATCGCCACGGCCACCGCCCTCAAGCGCAGCGAAAAACCGGCACGCGCCAAGCGCGCCGCCGCTGCCACCCCTACCCCTTCGGAGAGCCAGGCATGAGCAAGGCAATCGCTGCACAACCGCCTTCGCGCCTGCGCCAGTTCTGGCTGAAATGGCGTTTTCACATCAACATACTGCTGTTGTTGGTACCGCTGGGTTTCATGCCCAAGTACTTTGCTGATGCGGCCTTGTTTCGCGGTGACGTGGGCCTGGGCGAACGCGAGATCGGCGAGGTCCAGGTCGGCCCCTGGAGCCTGAAGCTGGCCGAGCTGCGCAACGAGGCGCCGCGCCAGGACGGGCCGGCCGGCTACATGAAGAGCTTCAACGCCAGCCTGTGCGAAGCCTGTATCCCACAGGTCAAGGCCACCTACCTGCGTATCGGCAAGCCGCGCAGCCTGCGCGCCGCCGGCGGAATCTTCTTCGGTTCCCCTTACCGCATGGGCGCCACGGTGCCGGTGCCGCTCAAGACCAGCCCCGACGCCGAACTGTGGGTGACCATGGAAGGCTGGGACGGCAGCATGCACCAGGGTTCAGTCCCGCTCAGCAAGGCTTCGCCAAGCACTGTCGCCTGGCTTCAAAAACAAGGAGGCAAATGATGCCTGTTTCTGACCTGCTGCGTCGCCTGGGTGGCGCGGCACTGCTCACTTCGCTCGCCACCTTCAGCAACCTGGCGCTGGCCCACAACCCGATCTGCGAATGCAAGCAGATCGAAGGCGGCCAGATCCAGTGCACCGGCGGCTTTTCCGACGGCAGCGGCGCCCCCGGCGTAACCCTCGACGTGATCGGCTACGACGAAAGCATCCTGGTGCCCGGCAAGCTGGGCAAAGACTCCAAGCTCACCTTCAAGCGCCCCGATGCCGAGTTCTACGTGCTGTTCGACGCAGGCCCCGGTCATGTGGTGGAAATCGACCAGGCCGACATCGAGGCACCATGAGCACCCCGACCACGACCCAGACCATCCGCCCGGCCGGTGCCGGCCATGAAACGCTGTACGTGCTGCTGTTCTGCGCCCTGGTGCTGCTGGTGGCCGGCGCGGTGGTCAGCTGGCGCGGCGAAACCACCGAAACCAGCGAAGTGGCGGCCCATCAGTTCGATGCGCGCCGCGACCTCACGGCCGGCGAGCAAGGGGTATACGCCGACCTGCGGGTTACCCTGGAGGAGATCCAGCTGCGTCAGCAGGAAGAACAGCGCCTGCCCACCCCGGCCGAGCTGGATGCCGAGGGCTACGCCCCGTTCGCCCGCGACGCCAGCGCCGTGAGCCGTGGCGGCCACACCTGGCAGTTGCTCGAAGGCGGCGCCTACCTGGGGCTCAGCCAGGCCAGCGAAGTGGCCGGCTCGTTCCTGATGCGCCTGGGCGCACAGCCCGACAGCCCGGCCGATATCTGGCTCAACCGCAGCACCGACCTCACCGCCCCCCACGACCTCAGCGACGCCGCCTTGAGCGCTGCGGGCTGGCAACAGGTCGTCGCGCAATTCGATGCCGGGGTCACTCGCCAGCATCGGCACTGAACCCACGGATACACCTGAGAGAAGACCGCCTGCCCATGTCTATTTCATCGTTTCTGGTCAACCGCCGACGCATCCTGGCCGGCATGCTCGCCCTGTGCCTGGCGCCCCTGGCGCACGCCGAAGAGGCCAAGCGCCTGCGTATCGGCATCACCCTGCACCCCTACTACAGCTACGTGGCCAACATCGTCGGCGACAAGGCCGAGGTGGTGCCGCTGATTCCGGCAGGCTTCAACCCGCACGCCTACGAGCCACGCGCCGAGGACATCAAGCGCATCGGCACGCTGGACGTGGTGGTGCTCAACGGCGTGGGGCATGACGATTTTGCCGACCGCATGATCGAGGCCAGCGAAAAGCCTGGCGTGGCCACCATCGAGGCCAACGCCAACGTGCCGCTGCTGGCGGCCACCGGCATCGCCGCACGCGGCGCGGGCAAGGTGGTCAACCCGCACACCTTCCTGTCGATCAGCGCCTCGATCGCCCAGGTCAACAACATCGCCCGCGAGCTGGGCAAGCTCGACCCGGCCAACGCCAAGGCCTACACCGCCAATGCCCGCGCCTATGGCAAGCGCCTGCGCCAGCTGCGTGCCGAGGCCCTGGCCAAGCTCACCAGCGCGCCCAATGCCGACCTGCGCGTGGCCACCGTGCACGCGGCCTACGACTACCTGCTGCGTGAATTCGGCCTGGAAGTCACCGCCGTGGTCGAGCCCGCCCATGGCATCGAACCGAGCCCCAGCCAGCTGAAGAAGACCATCAACCAGCTGCGCGACCTGGACGTGAAGGTGATCTTCTCGGAGCTCGACTTCCCGTCCACCTATGTGGACACCATCCAGCGTGAGTCCGGCGTGCGCCTGTACCCGCTGTCGCACATCTCCTACGGCGACTACAGCGCCGAAAAATACGAAAAGGAGATGACCAGCAACCTCGATACAGTGGTGCGCGCGATCCAGGAGGCCGGGGCATGAGCGCCATCGAGCCGATCACCCTTGCCAGCCAGGGCCCCGGCGTGGAGTTCGACGCCGTTGGCCTGACCCTGGGCCGCACCACCATCCTCGACCAGGTGAGCTTCAAGGTGCGCCCTGGCAGCGTGCATGCGCTGGTGGGGCCCAACGGCGGCGGCAAGAGTTCGCTGATCAAGACCCTGCTCGGCCAGATGCCCCACCACGGCCGCCTGAACCTGCACTGGGCCGGCGCCCCCGGTTGCATCGGCTACGTGCCGCAGGCCCTGGAATTCGACCGTGGCCTGCCGATGACCGTGGACGACTTCATGGCCGCCATGTGCCAGCGCCGCCCGGCGTTCCTGGGGCTGTCGCGCCACTACGCGGCGAGCATCGGCCAGGCGCTGGAGCGCGTGGGCATGCAGGACAAGCGCAAGCGGCGCATGGGCGCCCTCTCCGGCGGCGAGCGCCAGCGCGTGCTGCTGGCCCAGGGGCTGATTCCGGCGCCGCAACTGCTGGTGCTGGACGAACCGATGTCGGCACTGGATGAAGCCGGCATCCGCATCTTCGAACAACTGCTGCTGGACTGGCGCGCCAGCGGCACCACCGTGCTGTGGATCGAACACGACCTGGAGGCGGTGAAACGCCTGGCCGATCACGTCACCGGCCTCAACCGGCGCATCCTGTTCGACGCGCCGCCCGAGCAGGCCCTGCGCCCGGAGGCGCTGCTGCAACTGTTTTCCACCCACCCGCGCAGCGCTGCGGCGACCGGGAGCCACGCCTGATGAACTATGAAGAATTTCGCCTGATGATCCAGGGCCTGGCGTCCTCCGGCTACCTGCCCGAAGCCCTGGCCTATGGCTTCGTGGTCAACGCGCTGCTCGCCGGCCTGCTGATCGGGCCGGTGCTGGGCGGGCTGGGCACGCTGGTGGTGGTCAAGCGCTTTGCGTTCTTCTCCGAGGCGGTGGGCCACGCGGCCCTGACCGGGGTGGCCATCGGCATCCTGCTCGGCGAACCCTATACCGGCCCCTACGGCAGCCTGTTCGGCTACTGCCTGCTGTTCGGCGTGCTGCTCAACTACCTGCGCAACCGCACCGGGCTGGCCCCGGACACCCTGATCGGGGTGTTCCTGTCGGTGTCGCTGGCGCTGGGCGCAAGCCTGCTGCTGATACTGGCGGGCAAGATCAACGTGCACATCCTGGAGAACGTGCTGTTCGGCTCGGTGCTGACGGTCAACGGCAACGACCTGCTGGTGCTGGCCATCGTCGGCGCGCTGGTGCTGGGCCTGAGCCTGCCGCTGTACAACCGCATCATGCTGGCCAGCTTCAACCCGCAGCTGGCGGCAGTGCGCGGGGTGGCAGTGAAGACCCTGGACTACCTGTTCGTGGTGCTGGTGACGCTGATCACCGTGGCCGCGGTGAAGGTCATCGGCGCGATCCTAGTGGGCGCACTGCTGGTGATCCCGGCCGCTGCCGCCCGCCTGCTGAGCCAGTCGCTCAAGGGTTTTTTCTGGACCTCGGTGGTGATCGCCACCCTCAGCACCCTGAGCGGCATCCTGCTGCCGATCGTGTTCGACCTGCCGCTGCCCTCGGGCGCCGCGATCATCCTGGTCGCCGGCATGGCCTTCGCCCTGGCCGCCATCGCCCGTGGCACCCTGCCCAGCCTGAAAGGAAACATCGGATGAAGCCGACATTTCGCCAACTGACCCTGGTACTGGCCCTGAGCGGCGCCTTCAGTGTTGCCGCACAGGCCGCCGAAGCCGCGCGCCCGGTGCAGGTACTGGCGTCCCTGCCCATCACCTACGGCCTTGGCCAATTGCTGCTCGACGGCAGCGAGGTGAAGCTGCAACGCGCCGCCGCGGCCAACCTGCCCGGCTCGCGCCAGACCGCCTACTTCAGCGGGCGCGGGGCGCCGGCCCTGCAGAAGCTGGCCGTGAACGCCGATGCGGTGATCGGCCTGCGCTCGGTATGGGCGGACGACCCGCTGTACCCGATGGCGCGGCGCAGCAATATCCGCATCGTCGAAGTGGATGCCGCACGCCCGGTGGATGGCAGCCTGCCCGGCATTGCGGTGCAGCCGGGGGCGCCAAAGGACGGCCTGAACAGCCAGCCGTGGCTGTCGAGCAACAACCTGGGGCGCATGGCCGACGTGACCGCCGCCGACCTGGTGCGCCTGGCGCCGGCCGCCAAGCCGAAAATCGAGGCCAACCTGGCCACGCTCAAGCAGCAGTTGCTCAAGCTCAGTGCCGACAGCGAAGCGCGCCTGGGCGAAGTCGACAACCTCAGCGTGGTAAGCCTGTCGGAGCGCTTCGGTTACCTGATCGGCGGGCTGAACCTGGAGCAGGTGGCCTACAGCGTACCCGCCGAAGACCAGTGGACCCCCGAGGCACTGCAACAGCTGACCGCCCTGCTCAAGGACAACGACGTGGCGCTGGTGCTCGACCACCGCCAACCGAGCGAGGCGGTAGCTGCGGCAGTCGCCAAGGCCGGCAGCCGCCTGCTGGTGCTGGAGGGCGGCGGCGAAAACCCGGTGAGCGAACTGCAGGGCAGTATCGATGAAGTGATCAAGGCACTCGCCGCGAAGGCCTGAAGGTCGGCAAAAACAAAGCCCCAGTGCGCAACGCCTGGGGCTTTTCAGTTGCGCCGAACGCCCGCGTGCGCGCGATCAGCGCGCCGGCAGCGGTTGCGGCACCGGCAGCGGCCTGCCAAGCAGCACACCGACCACCACGGCGAACACCAGCGCCGCCACCCCGGCGCTTTGCAGCACCGTCTCGAAGCCGCCGATGAAGGCGTGCTGCGCCAGCGGCGCGAGGGTTTCGCGCAGTGCCGGGTCGACCATAGCCAGCGCTGCCGGCAGGTCACCGGCGGCAACCCGGGTGGCCATGTCGCCGACCTTGTCCAGTTGCCCAGGCGCCACCCCTGCCACCGCCTCGCGCAGCAACTGCCCGCTGCGCGCCGCCAGGATGCCGCCCAGAATGCCGATGGCCAGCACGATGGCACCAAAGCGCGTGGTAGTGCTCAGGCCCGAGGCCATGCCGGTGCGCTCGCGCGGCACGCAGGCCATGATGTTCTTCTGCGTGTCGCCGTTGAGCAGCCCGGCCCCGGCGCCCAGCACGATGCTGGCCAGGGCGAAGCTCAGGTAGCCGCCATAGCTGGCCGCCGCGCCGCACAGCAGGTTGCCCGCGCCCACCAGCAGCAGGCCCAGGGCGAACACCTGGGCGCTGCTCAGCCGCGCCGACAGGCGCATGCCCAGGCGCGGGGTCAGCAGCATCGCCAGGGCAAACGGCAGCATGCCCGCGCCGGCGGCCAAAGCCGACAGTTGCAGGCCGTTCTGCAGGTACAGCGGCAGCAGGGTCATCATCACCTGGGCGCAGGCGGCGTAGGCGAACATGCCCAGCAATGCACCGATGAAGCGTGCGCTGCGCATCAGTTGCAGGTCGATCATCGGCCGCGCCTGATTGCGCTCCACCAGAATGAACAGGCCGAACAGGAACGCTGCGATCACCAGGCGCCCAAGGGTCTGGGCACTGCCCCAGCCGACCTGGTTGGCATCGATCAGCGCCCAGATCAGGTAGCCCAGGCTGCCGGCGAAGGTCAGGCTGCCAAACGGGTCCAGCCGCGCGGCGGCGCTGTCGCGGGACTCCTCGACACTGCGCCGCACCATCACCGCCAGCACCGCCACCAGCGGCAGGTTGATGTAGAAGATCCAGCGCCAGCCCAGGGTGCTGGCGATCAGCCCGCCCAGCAGCGGCGCGAAGGTGATGGTCGCGCCCATGCACGCGCCCCAGAACGCCCAGGCCCGCATGCGCGCCTCGGGCTCGTGGAAGCGGTGGCCGATGGCAGCCAGTGCCGAGGTCAGCAGCAACGCCGCGCCCACGCCCTTGGCGGCCCGTGCGATGTCGAGGAACACCAGGGTGGGCGCCGCGCCGCAGGCCAGCGAGGCGAGGCCGAACAGGCCCAGGCCCAGTTGCAGCATGCGCCGGCGCCCGAAGCGGTCGGCCAGGCTGCCGGCGGGCAGCAGGAGCGCGGCGAAGGCCAGCAGGTAGGCGCTGACCACCCATTCGATATCGGCGAACGAGCCGGACAGGTCGCGGGCGATGCTCGGCAGGCTGACGGCGACGATATTGGTGTCGAGAATGATCAGGGCGCACACGGCCGAAGCCGTGAACAGGGTGAAACGGGCGGAGGACATTGCAAGGCTCCCGTGCAAGGCGATCTGGGGCCGGTGTCGCGGTGTCCGAGCAGGCTGCCGCGACAGGGCCGGTGTAGCCACCGGATGCTCATAGGCGCAGCGGCTTTGCCGCCACGTCACGCATCTTGTAGTGTTACTACACATTACCGCCGCAACGGCCTGGCCTTGTTAGCCAGGATCGCCTGCGTCATTAGCCTGCAGCTAACGAGACCCCATGGAAATCCGCCATTTCCGCTATTTTCTCAGCGTCGCCCGCCTCGGCCACTTCACCCGCGCCGCCGAGCAACTGGGCATCGCCCCGCCGACCCTGAGCCGGCAGATCCAGGACATGGAAAGGCAGCTGGGTGTGCGCCTGTTCGAGCGCAGCCAGCGCGAGGTGTGCCTGACCGCCGCCGGCGAGGCGCTGCTGCCCGAGGCCGAACAGGCGGTGCGCCAGTTCGATGCCGCGCAGCTGGGCGCACAACGGGCCGGGCGCGGTGACGTGGGGCGTATCGAGTTGGGGTATGTGGCCTCGGCGGCCTTTTCGGGGCTGCTCCAGCAGCAGGTGACGCGCTTCAGCCAGTCGCACCCGGGGGTGGTGCTGAACATCCGCGAGCAACCCATGGCCGAGTCCCCCGCGCTGGTGCGTGACGGTGTGCTGGATATCGCCTACGTGCGCACGCCGATGGACCTGCCCGACGAACTGGTCGCGATGGACCTGCACGAAGAAGGCTTTGTCCTGGCCCTGCCGGCCAGCTCGCGGTTGAACGAGCTGCCGCAGATCATGGCCGCACGCCTGGCCACCGAAACCTTCATCTTGCCCGAGCAGATCTCCGGCACCCTGGCCGTCGCCGCCCAGGGTGGCTTCGTGCCGCGCCTCGGGCCGCAGCCGGGTAGCCTGGTGGCGGTCATCACCCTGGTTTCGCTGGGCCAGGGCGTGGCGCTGGTGCCCGAGTCGGTGCTGCAACACATCACCCTGCCGCAGGTCAGCTACCGGCGCATCGCCGACAGCCAACCCACCTCGTGCCCCACAGTGCTGCATCGGCGTTTCGAGAAGGCGCCCGCGGTGATGCGCTACATCGAGGCCCTGCGCAGCGGCCAGGGCTGATCGCACCCGCGCGCCTTACAGACGCTGCAGGGCCGCCGGCAAGGCGCGGGCGAAGCGCTCGGCCACGTCGTCCACCTGCGCGGCGGTAATGATCAGCGGCGGCAGAAAGCGCACCACGCAACCGTTGCGCCCACCCAGTTCGATGATCAGCCCGCGCTTGAGGCATTCGTTCTGGATCAGCGAGGCCAGCTTGCCGAACCCCGGCGCATGCCCCAGCGCATCGGCGGCCCCTTGCGGGTCCACCACCTCGACGCCGAGCATCAGCCCGCGACCGCGAATGTCGCCCAGGTGCGGGAAGTCGCGCTGCAGCACCGCCAGATGCTCGCACAGCCGTGCGCCCATGGCCTCGGCGTGGGCAGCCACGTCGTGTTCCTTGAGATAACGCATCACCGCCGAGCCTGCAGCCATGGCCATCTGGTTGCCACGGAAGGTGCCGGCGTGGGCGCCCGGCAGCCAGGTGTCGAGCCAGTCGCGGTACACCACCACTGCCAGCGGCAGGCTGCCGCCGATGGCCTTGGACAGCACCACCACGTCCGGCACGATGCCGGCGTGCTCGAAGGCGAACATCCTGCCGGTGCGGGCAAAGCCGCTCTGGATCTCGTCGACGATCAGCGCCACGCCCGCCTGCTCGGTGATGCGCCGCACGCCGCGCAGCCAGTCGAGGTCGGCCGGGATCATGCCGCCCTCGCCCTGCACCACCTCGACGATCACCGCCGCCGGCAACTGCACGCCGCCTTCGGGGTCGCTCAGCAGGTTTTCCAGGTAGCGCAGGTTGACCTGCACGCCCTGCTCGCCGCCCAGCCCGAACGGGCAGCGGTAGTCGTAGGGGTATGGCAGGAACTGAACGCCGTTGCCCAGCAGCGCGCCCATCGGTTTCTTCGGCCCCAGGCTGCCCATCAGGCTCAACGCGCCCAGGCTCATGCCGTGGTAGCCGCCCTGGAACGACAGCACCGTGCTGCGCCCGGTGGCAGTGCGTACCAGCTTGAGCGCGGCCTCCACCGCATCGGTGCCGGTCGGCCCGCAGAACTGGATCCGGGCCTGGGCGCTGAAGGCCGGTGGCAGCAGGCCGAACAGGTCCTGCACGAACTGGTCCTTGACCGGCGTGGTCAGGTCCAGGGTATGCAGCGGCAGGCCGTCTGCCAGCACCTGCTGGATCGCCTCGATCACCACCGGGTGGTTGTGGCCCAGGGCCAGGGTGCCGGCGCCGGCCAGGCAGTCGATGAACTGGCGGCCCTCGACGTCTTCGACGTAAAGCCCCTGGGCACGCTTGAGCGCCAGCGGAATGCGCCGCGGGTAACTGCGTGCATTGGACTCCTGCTGCTTCTGTCGCGTCAGCAGCGGCGAATCTTCGAAGTGATAAAGCGTTTCGCCAGGCTCGTCGGCTGAAGAAGCCGGCTGTGCCTGGGCAAGGCAGGTAGCGACTGACATCGGAAGTAACCCTCGCAAGCAAGCGGATGGTCCCGCCACGCGCCGATGGCCAGCGTTGTGTCGGGATGTGTACTCGCTTGAAAGACGCACCAACGCCCTGCGGATTTAGCGTGCGGGGCGGTCTTCTAGAAGGTTTTGTGCATCAGTTGCAGGTGCAGGCCATGAAATCCCAGCGCCTCACCGCTGGGCGAATAACCCAGGCGTGCGAAAAAATTCTGGGCCGAGGCGGTGCTGTACAGCGATGCATGGGTACAGCCCCAGCGGCGCAAGGCGTGTTCCAGGTCCAGCACCAGTGCCCGACCGATGCCACGCCCGGTGTGGTCGCGCTGCACGAAGCACTGGCAGATCTCGCCGCTGCGCAAGGCCAGCGCGGTAGCCACCGGGCGACCCTGCCAGCGTCCCAGGTTCAGGTACAGGGCCGGGTCGCCCAGCCAGTCGGTGATCTGCGCACGCTGCTTGCTGCGCGACCAGGCGTCGATCACCTGCAGGTCGCCGTGATGGTCCTGGTCGGCTGTGGTGGCGATGCTCTGCTGCATCAGCCGCTCGATCAGGGCGGCCTCCGCCGGCCGGGCCCTGGCAATGCGAATCCGTTCGTCCATGAGTGCTCCCTGGTGCTGTGCGGCCCACACCTTACGGGGGCGACCGGCGCCTGACGAGGCCGGCGGGGTTACATTTGATGTGCACGCAACGGCATCTGCAGCAACACACGCAAGCCGTCGGCGTGGCTGTCGAACGTCAGCGAGCAGGCGCAGCGCTGCACGATCGCCTGCACGATCGCCAGGCCCAGGCCACAGCCTTCGCTATGGCCATTGCGCCAGAAACGCTGGGTCACATGCTGCAGGTTCTGTGCATCGATGCCCGGCCCATGATCGCGCACCAGAAAGCCCACGGTGTTCGCCTCGACCTGAACATGCAGCTCCACCGGCGCGTCGGCGGCGCTGTGGCGCAGGGCGTTGTCCAGCAGGTTGCGCAAGGCCGCCACCGCCAGCGCCGCGGGCATGTCGGGAAACACCTGGGCCGCCGGCGCCGAAGCCTGCAGCACGATGCGCCGATTGTCGCCCAGGCCCGCATCCTGGATGGCCTGGCGGGCGATCTGCTCGGCGCTGTACTGCACGCCATCATCGAACGACAGGCTGCCCTCCACCCGCGCCAGCAACAGCAGCTGCTCCAGGGTACGGTGCAGGCGATCGGCGCCCTGCTCGGCATGTTCCAGGGCCTGCTCGCGCACCTTGCCATCGGTCATGCGGGCCACTTGCAGGTGGGTCTTGATCGCCGTCAGCGGGCTGCGCAGTTCATGCGCGGCATCGCCGGTCAGGCGCCGTTCGCGCTCGATGGTCTGGCCGATGCGCTGGAACAGCTGGTTCTGGGTTTCGAGCAACGGCTGCAATTCGCTGGGCAGGGCACGCACCTGCAACGGCTCCAGCGAGTCGGGGCTGCGCCTGCGCAGCGCGTCGCGCATGCGGTTGAGCGGCGCCAGGCCCTTGCCCACCCCCAGCCACAGCAGCCCGAGGCTGCCCAGCAACGCCACCAGCACGGGTGCCGAGGCCGCCAGCAGGATCGAGCGGTTCAGCGCCTCGCGCTCCAGGTGCCGGTCGGCAGTGGTGATGCGCACATCGCCGCGTGCATAGGTGAAGCTGCGCCACAGTGCGCCATCGATCATCTGGTCGTGAAAGCCGCTGCGCTGATCGTCGAGGGTCTGGTCGGCATGGTTGTGGCTGCGCGCCAGGATCTCGCCGCGCAGCGAGCTGACCTGGCAGGCCATGCCATCGGGGATGCTGAACTGGTCGGTGCTCAGGCGCGTGCCCTCGCCCTTGCTGGTCAGCGGCTGCGGCAACTGGTCGATCAGGCCGGCGACCATGCGCGCCGACGCCACCAGGCGCTGGTCGAGGGAGAACATCATCTGCTGGCGCAGGTCGCACAGCATCCACGTCGCGGCCAGGGCCCAGATCAGGATGAAGGCAGTGCCCAGAATCAGGCTCAGGCGCAGGCGCAGGCTCATCGTTGCAACGCCTGCGGCACCTGGGCCGGCCCCAGGCGATAACCCAGGCCGCGCACGGTCTCGACGATGCCGTTGCCCAGCTTGCGGCGCAGGTGATGGATGTGCACGTTCAGGGCATTGCTTTCGACCTCGTCGCCAAAGCCGTAGACGCTGTCCTTGAGCTGCTCGCTGGACAGCACCCGGCCGCGGTTCTGCAGCAGGGCCTGGAGCAGCGCCTGTTCGCGGCGCGACAGGTCCACCGGCTGACCGGCCAGGTGCGCTTCGCAGCTGGAGGGGTCGAAGCTCAGCGGGCCGTGTTCGATGACGTTGACACAGCGCCCGGCCACGCGGCGCAGCAGGGTGTGCAGGCGCGCGGCCAGCTCGCGCAGATCGAAGGGTTTGAGCAGGTAGTCGTCGGCGCCGGCCTGCAGCCCGTCGACCCGGTCGGTGACCGCATCGCGCGCGGTCAGGATCAGCACCGGCAGGCTGTGGCCCTGCTGGCGCAGGCGTTGCAGCAGCTTGAGGCCGTCTTCGTCGGGCAGCCCCAGGTCCAGCACCATCACGTCGAAATGCGCGGCCTGCAGCATCGCCCGCGCCGCACTGGCGCTGGCCACGCGGTCGACGGTCAGGCCCTGGGCACTCAGGCCGGCAATGATGCCGCTGGCGATCAGGTCATCGTCTTCACAGAGCAGTACGTGCATGGGGCGGGCTCGGTCGTTGG
The DNA here is from genome assembly GCF_002018915.1 of Pseudomonas sp. MF6396. Lineage (NCBI taxonomy): Bacteria > Pseudomonadati > Pseudomonadota > Gammaproteobacteria > Pseudomonadales > Pseudomonadaceae > Pseudomonas > Pseudomonas sp. MF6396. Next base: position 26,889 of record NZ_MVOK01000008.1, read on the forward strand.
CAGAAAGGCCCAGTGGGCCACAGGCGGATTAACCGGGGATTATGCCGCGCCCAGGCGCACACGTCGCCTGCAAGGCGACGGCTGCCCATCGGTTAACCCTGGGTTAATCCATGCCGGTCAGTCTTGCGGGCTTATCGCACTGCCAAGGCGTCGACATGCGCGTATTTCTGCTAGCCCTGCTGTGGCTGTTCAGTTCGCTGAGCCAGGCCCAGCCCTTCAACAACCCTTTTGCCCAGAGCGAATTCCTGCCCGTGGAAAAGGCCTTCGTGTTCAGCAGCGAGCGCCTGCCCTCGGGGCAGATGCGCCTGCACTGGCAGATCAGCGACGGCTACTACCTGTACCAGAAGCGTCTGAAGTTCGATGGCCTGGCCCCCGAGGCGGTACCACCATTGCCGCCGGCCCTGCCCCACAGCGACGAGTACTTCGGCGAAACCCAGGTGTACCGCGGCGAACTCGAGCTGCTGATACCGGCCAACGCCACCGGCCAGTTGCGCATGGGCTGGCAGGGCTGTGCCGACGCGGGGCTGTGCTACCCGCCCCAAACCAGCCCGGTCGACCTGGGCGGGCAGGCCGCAGGCGCCGAACAGGCCAGCGACCAGGCCCTGGCCGGCAGCCTCGGCGAACACCCGCTGGCCTGGAGCCTGCTGGCCTTCTTCGGCCTGGGACTGCTGCTGGCCTTTACCCCCTGTTCGTTGCCGATGCTGCCGATCCTGGCCGGGCTGGTGATGGGCAACGGCGCCAGCACCCGCCGCGGGCTGGTGCTGGCAGGCGCCTACGTACTGAGCATGGCGCTGGTGTATGCCGCCCTGGGCGTGGTTGCCGCACTGCTTGGCGCCAGCCTGCAGGCATGGCTGCAGCAGCCTTGGCTGCTGGGAAGCCTGGCCGCGCTGTTCGTGCTGCTGGCCCTGCCGATGTTCGGCGCCTTCGAGCTGCAGCTGCCCACCTTCGTACGCGACCGCCTGGAGCGCGCAGGCCGCAACACCCGTGGCGGCAATCTGTATGGCGCGGTACTGCTGGGGGCCTTGTCGGGCCTGCTGATGGGGCCGTGCATGACCGCCCCGCTGGCCGGCGCGCTGCTGTACATCGCGCAGAGCGGCAATGCCGTGCATGGGGCGCTGGTGCTGTTCAGCCTGGGGCTGGGCATGGGCCTGCCGCTGTTGCTGCTGGTGACCGTGGGCAACCGCTACCTGCCACGTCCGGGGGCCTGGATGAACCGGGTCAAAGCGGTGTTCGGCTTCGTGTTCCTGGGCATGGCGCTGTACACCCTGCGCGCGGTGCTCGACCCTGCGCTGTGGCTGGGCCTGTGCGGGGCCTGGCTGATCGCGCTGGCCTGGGGCGCCTGGCCCGCGGTCCACACCCTGCGCGCCCTGCAACCGGCCGTGCTGCTGGCGGGCCTGTGGGGCGCCTTGCTGGTGGTGGGCGCGGCCGGTGGCGCGAGCAACCTGCTGCAGCCCCTGCAACCCTATGCCGGTGGCACCGGCAATGCCGTGGCTGCGCCCCACGACGACGCCTTCACCACGGTGCGCACCCCGGCCGAGCTGCAGGCGCAGCTGGACGCCGCCAAGGCCCAGGGGCAGTGGGTGTTCCTGGATTACTACGCCGACTGGTGCGTGTCGTGCAAGGTCATGGAAAAACAGGTGTTCGCCCGCCCCGAAGTGCTCGCCGCGCTGGAAGGCGTGCGCCTGGTACGCCTGGACGTGACCGCCGATGCCCCGGCCAGCCAGCAGTTGCTGCAGCGCTACCAGGTGCCCGGCCCGCCGAGCATGCTGTGGATCGGCCCCGAGGGTGACGAGCGCCGGGCCAGGCGCATCACCGGTGAAGTCAACGCCGCCACCTTCCTGCAACACTGGACCGCCACCCGGAGCCAAGGCTGATGCTGACCGTTAACCTGGGCCCCCTGACCATCGCCCTCGACCACCTGCTGCTGCTCTGCGCCCTGGGCCTGGCCACGCTGGTGGGCTGGCGGGTGGCCAGGCGCGGCGGCGACAACCCCGAGGCCGCACTGTTTCGCCTGTTCCTGCTCGGCCTGCTGTGCGCCCGGCTGGGGTTCGTGGCGCGCTACTGGTCGATGTATGCCGAAGACCCGGTGCAGATCATCGACATCCGCGATGGCGGCTTTTTGCCCTGGGCCGGCCTGGTGGCAGTACTGCTGGGGGCGGCCTGGTACGCCTGGCGCCAGGCGAGCCTGCGCCGGCCACTGGGCTGGGGCCTGTTCAGCGGCGCGCTGTTCTGGCTGCTGGCCAGCTGGGCCAGCCACCTCTACGAACAGGGCACGCAACTGCCGGACCTGGCCCTGCGCGATGCCCAGGGCCATTCGGTGGCGCTGCACAGCCACCGCGGCCGGCCGTTGGTGATCAACCTGTGGGCCACCTGGTGCCCGCCGTGCCGGCGCGAGATGCCGGTGCTGCAACAGGCCCAGCATGATTATCCGGACGTGACCTTCCTGTTCGTCAACCAGGGCGAAACCCCGCAGATCGTCACCAACTTCCTGGCCACCACCGGCCTGAACCTGTCCCATGTACTGTTCGATACCGGTGGCCAGCTGGCCCAGCAGGTCGGCTCCATGGCGCTGCCAACCACCCTGTTCTACGACGCCGAGGGGCGCCTGGTGGGCAGCCACCTGGGGGAGCTGTCCCGTGCCAGCCTGCGCCATGCCCTCGAATCCTTCGACCGCGATACCGCGCTCGCTCCCACCGTTCCAGCAAGGACGACACCATGAAAGTTTCCGCCATTACCCTCGCCCTGGGCATGTTCGCCACCCAACTGGCCGTCGCCGAAGAATTGCCCAAGGCCGTGCAGCAGATCGAGGCCAAGGGCGCCAAGGTCACCGGCAGCTTCGATGCGCCCAATGGCCTGAAAGGTTATGCCGCGCAGTTCCAGAACCGTGGCGTGGCACTGTACCTGACCCCGGACGGCAAGCACGTGCTGGTGGGCAGCCTGTTCGACGAACAGGGCCAGGACCTGAGCGAGGCGCCGCTGGAGAAGCTGGTGTATGCGCCCATGGCCAAGCAGGTGTGGGCCAAGCTCGACAAGACCGCGTGGATTGCCGATGGCAAGGCCGATGCACCGCGGGTGGTGTACCTGTTCAGCGACCCCAACTGCCCGTACTGCAACATGTTCTGGCAGCAGGCACGGCCGTGGGTGGACTCGGGCAAGGTGCAATTGCGCCACATCATGGTCGGCATCATCCGCGCCGACAGCCCGGCCAAGTCGGCCGCGTTGCTGGCCAGCGCCGACCCGCAGAAGGCCTTGCAGGCCCATGAAAGCGCGGGCAAGGCCAGCACCCTCAAGCCGCTGGCGAAGATTCCGGCGCAGGTGCAGGCCAAGCTGGATGCGAACCTGGCGCTGATGGAGGAGCTGGGATTGTCGGCTACGCCGGCGATCTTCTACCTGGATGACAAGGGGCAGTTGCAGACCCAGCAGGGTGCGCCGCGGCCAGAGATGTTGGGGAAGATACTGGGCAAGCGTTGAGACTCACCACGCCAACAGATATCTGAAGCCGGGCACCAGGGCTGGCGATGCAAATCCCACAGGCCATGGCCTGCAGGATCGGTGTTGTCAGCCTTGTTTGTTCGGCCGAAGATCGCAGTAGGGCCATCATGGCCTTTGGGGGTTGGGGTGGCGCTACAGCATCACCAGCGTCAACACCACCAGCAACGGCAACAGCACCGCACACGACCACGCCATGTACCCGAAGAAGCTCGGCATCTTCACCCCGCGCTGCTCGGCTATCGCCTTGACCATGAAGTTCGGCGCGTTGCCAATGTAGGTCATCGCCCCCATGAACACCGAACCCATGGAGATCGCCAGCAAGGTCTGCGGCATGCGCTCCATCAACACCTGCGCATCCCCAGCCGCCATGTTGAAGAACAGCAAATAGGTCGGCGCATTGTCCAGGAAGCTCGACAAGGTCCCGCTCAACCAGAAGTACATGCTGTCGATCGGCTCGCCCTGCGCACCACTCACGCTCGCCACCAACCACGCCAACTGGCCGTCACTGCCGGCCCGCAATATCGCAATCACCGGGGCAATGGTGAGAAAGATGCCCGCAAACAACTTGGCCACCTCGACGATCGGCCCCCAGTCGAACTCGTTGGCAACCCGCAGGCCGCGCGGGGTGAACCACAACGACAGCAAGGCCAGTACCACCAGCAGGCCGTCACGCAACAGGTTCTGCACCTCGACCCGAGTGCCCATCAGCTCGACGCCAATCCCCGGTTTCCAGAGGCCCGACATCAATACCGCCAGCACCACGCCCGCCAACAGCAGGAAGTTGCGCTTGCCCAGCAGGCGCAACGGCGCATCCGGCGTCGGGTCTTCGGCCAGCATCTCGTTTTCGCGGCGATAGTAGTAGCGGTCGATCAGGTAGAACACGCCCAGCAACGGCACCGCCAGCAGCACCACCGGCAAGGCCATGTGCTGCAGGGTCCAGGCAAAGCTCACCCCCTTGAGAAAACCCAGGAACAACGGCGGGTCGCCCAACGGGGTCAGGCCGCCGCCGACGTTGGCCACCAGAAAGATGAAGAACACCACCACGTGCGCGGTGTGCTTGCGGTTGTCGTTGGCACGCAGCAGCGGGCGGATCAGCAGCATCGCCGCCCCCGTGGTGCCCATCACCGAGGCCAGCACCGCCCCCAGCGCCAGCAACCGCGTGTTGAGCCACGGCGAGCCATGCAGGTTGCCCTCCACCACGATCCCGCCCGAAATGGTGAACAGCGCAAACAGCAGGATGATGAACGGCAGGTACTCGGCCAGCAGTACGTGCACGCCCAGCCCCAGGCTGGCGTGCCAGCCGAAGGCAAAGCAGAACGGCAGCGCGAACAGCAGCGTCCAGCCCAGGGTGATCTTGCCGAAATGGTGATGCCACAGCGGTGCGGCCACGATGGGCAGCAAGGCGATGCTCAGCAGGATGCCGGCAAACGGCACGCCCCACAGCAGGCCCATGCGCGCGCCATCGACCTCGGCGGCGCTGGCGATGCCCGGCAGGCACAGCAACAAGAGGGCCGCCAGCAGCGACAGACAGGAACAACCACGAAACAAAGCAGGGAAAAGGCGCATCGATACCGACCGTGTGCAGATGAACAGCAGCGCGCCAGCCCGAAGGCTGGCGCGCATGAGCGAAGCATGGATGCTAAACCAAAATGCCCCGCTCGGCTGCCTACAACGCCTCCAGCGAAGCCATCAGGTCACTCAGCCGGTCGACCTTGTCGTCGCTCAGCACCGTGGCCTCGAGGCCCTCCACATAGATCGCCAGTTCCTCCACGCTGCTGCATTCGAACATGGCCCGCAGCGGCACGTTCAGTTGCAGCACCTTCTGCACCCGCGAAGCAATCTGGGTGGCCAGCAGCGAATGCCCGCCCAACTCGAAGAAGTTGTCGCGCACCCCCACCCGCTCGACCTTGAGCACATCGGCCCAGATGTCAGCCAGTTGCTGCTCCAGTTCGCTGCGCGGCGCCAGGTAGGCCTGGCTGTGCTGCTGGCCGAACTCGATGGCCGGCAGCGCCTTGCGGTCGAGCTTGCCGTTGGCGTTGCGCGGCAACTCGGCCAGCCACGCCCAGTGCAGCGGCACCATGTACTCCGGCAGTTCGGCGCGCAGGCGCTGGCGAACCTGTTCCAGCAATGGCGCCGTGTCGGCACGGCTGTCGGCCGCCACCAGGTAGCCGACCAGGTGCTTGCCGTTGGCACCCTCCTGCACGCCCACCGCCGCGTCACGCACCTGGACCTGTTCATGCAGGCGTGCCTCGATTTCGCCCAGTTCGATGCGGTAGCCGCGAATCTTCACCTGGTGATCGATGCGCCCCACGTACTCCAGCACCCCGTCGGCACGCCGGCGTGCCAGGTCGCCGGTGCGGTACAGACGCTCGCCCGGGGCGCCGAACGGGTGCGGGATGAACGCCTGGGCCGTGCGCAGCGGGTCGCCCACGTAGCCGCGCCCTACCCCGGTGCCGGCCACGCACAGCTCGCCCACCGCGCCCAGCGGCACCAGCTCGTGATCTTCACCGAACAGGTACAGGCGGTTGTTGTCGGTCGGCGTGCCGATCGGCAGGTAGCTGCCCTGGGTGGAGGCCGCATCGACGCGAAAGAACGCCACGTCATCGGAGCACTCGGCCGGGCCGTAGGCATTCACCAGGCCGACCTGCGGGTAGCGCTCCAGCCACTGCCAGGCCAGCTCCGGCGGCATCGCCTCGCCGGTGGGCAGCATCCAGCGCAGGCCGCTCAGGTGCTGGCGCTCGTTGCCCAGCATGCCCTGGATCAGCGACGGCACGCTTTCGAGCACCGTGATGCCGGCGGCCTGCACATGCTCCAGCAGCCCTTGCGGATCGTGCGCGATGGCATTGGGCACGATCGCCACCTGCGCGCCGAACAGCGGCGCGGCAAGGAACTGCCACACCGAGATATCGAAACTCTGCGAGGCGGTCTGCGCGATCACGTCCGCTTCGCCCAGTTGCAGGTACGGCACCTTGCTCAGCTGGTTGTTGAGCATGCCGCGCTGCTCGACCATCACGCCCTTGGGCAGGCCGGTGGAGCCGGAGGTGTAGATCACGTAGGCGAGGTTGTCCGGCGCGCTGTAGATGCCCGGGTTGGCTTCGCTGCCGTCGCCGGCCTGAATGTCCTCCCACACCAGCAGGCGCGGCCGCCCGGCACACCCCAGTTCGTCCATCAGGGCCTGTGCCTGGGCCAGGCAGGCCCGGGTGCAGACGATCACCGGGGTGCGGCTGAGCTCGACGATGCGTTGCAGACGCGCGCCGGGCAGGCCCGGGTCCAGCGGCAGGTAGCCGGCGCCGGCCTTGAAGCTGCCGACGATCATGCCCAGCAGCGCCAGCCCGCGCTCGGCCAGCAGTGCCACCGGCTGGTCGACCTGCACCCCGGCCGCCACCAGGGCATGCCCGAGGCGGTTGGCCTGGCAGTTCAGCTCGGCGTAGCTGCACTGCTGTTCGAGGCAGCGTGCGACCACCCGATCGGGATGCGCCGCCACCCTCGCCTCGAACAACGCCGCGTAGCTCTGCTGCAGCGGATAGGCATGCTCGCTGCGGTTGCAGTCCTGCAGCAGGAAGCGCTGTTCCTGCTCGCCCAGCAGTGCCAGCTGCGCCACATCGCCGTGCAAGCCCTCCATCAGCGCCAGCAGCAGGCGCTTGAATTCGCCCAGCAGGCGTTCGACTGTGGCGCGGTCGAAGTAGCGCTGGTCGAACGACAGGTGCAGGCCCAGGTCGTCGCCGGGGTAGCACACCGCCGTGAGCGGGAAGTTGGTGTGGGTGCGGCCCGAGTCGGAGGTTGCATTCAGGCTCTGGGCGCGGTCCAGCACCGCCACTTCGACCGGGGCGTTCTCGAACACGAACAGGCTGTCGAACAGCGGCTGGCCCTTGGGCAGTTCGCTGCATTCCTGGATGTTGACCAGCGGCAGGTACTCGTACTCGCGCACCTCCATGTTGCGTTCCAGCAGGCCCTGCAGCCACTGGCGCACCGAACACCGCTCGCCGGGGGCCGGCAGGGTGACACGCAGTGCGATGCTGTTGATGAACAGGCCCACGGTGTGCTGCATCTGCGGCAGGCTGACCGGGCGCCCGGCCACGGTCACGCCGAACACCACGTCACGCTCGCCGCTGAAGCGGCTGAGCACCAGCGCCCAGGCCGCCTGGGCGAAGGTGTTGACGGTCAGCTGATGGGCCTGGGCCAGCTCGCGCAGGCGTACCCCGTCCTCCACCGCCAGGCGCGTGTAGCAGTCGCCCACCTGCATGCCGCCGTGATCGCCCGCGTGCTCGCGCAGCAGCGGGCGGTCGCTTGGAAGGTAGGTGGTGCGCTCGAAGCCCTGCAGGTTCTGCCGCCACCACTGGCGCGCCTCGTCCAGGCTCTGGTGCTGCAGCCAGCCTATGTAGTCGCGGTAGCGCGGCGGCGTCGCCAGCTGCGCCTCACGGCCCTCGCCCAGGGCCAGGTAGAGCTCGAAGAAGTCGTTCATCAGCAGCGAGCGGCACCAGGCATCGATGAGGATGTGGTGGTTGCTCATCATGAACCAGTACTGCGCCTGGCCCACGCGGATCAGGCGCAGGTGGAACGGCGCCTGCTGCAACAGCTCGAAACCGGCCTCGCGCTCCTGCTTGTGCAGGGCCTGCAGACGTGCTTCGTGATCGGCCTGCGGGTCGGCGCTCCAGTCCTGATAGTCGATGGGCGTGGTGCCGGGCTTGTGGATGATCTGCAGCATGCCTTCGCCGGCATTCCAGCAGAACGAGGCGCGCAGGGCTTCGTGCCGCGCCACCACCGCCTGCCAGGCCTGGGCGAAGCGCTGCGGGTCGATCTCGCTGTTGATGCGGTAGCGGTCCTGCATGTAGTAGATGCCGGTGCCCGGTTCGAGCAGGGTGTGCAGCAGCATGCCCTCCTGCATCGGGGTCAGCGGGTACACGTCCTCGATCTGCGCGGCGGGCACCGGCAGGCTGTCGATCTGTGCCTGGGTCAGGCGCGCCAGCGGGAAGTCCGACGGCGTGAAGCTGCCGTTGGCGTCATCCAGGCAATGGACGATCAGGCTCGCCAGCTCGCCGAGGTAGGCGCGGGCCAGCGCTTCGATGGTCTGGGTGTCGAAGCGCTCGCGGCTGAAGGTCCAGCGCAGCTGCAACTGGCCGCCGTACACCTGGCCGTCGACGCTCAGCCAGTTGGGCAGCGGTGCGTCGAGGTCGTGGGCCAGGCCCGCGGGTTCGTCCACCGGCTGATACAGCGCCGCACTGCCGAACTGCTGGTCGAACTGGCCCAGGTAGTTGAAGGTGATGCGCGCCTGGGGCAGCGCGGCCATGGCTTCGCGGGTGGCGTCATCGGCCAGGTAGCGCAGTACCCCATACCCCAGGCCCTTGTGCGGCACGCTGCGCAGTTGCTCCTTGATCGCCTTGATCGAGGCCGCCTGCCCGGCGGCCTCCTCGATGTTCAGCGGGCTCAGGCGCAGCGGGTAGGCGCTGGTGAACCAGCCGACGCTGCGGCTCAGGTCGATCTCGTCGAACAGGGTTTCGCGGCCGTGCCCTTCGAGCTGCACCAGCACCGAGGTATCGCCACTCCAGCGGCACAGCACCCGGGCCAGCGCGGTCAGCAACAGGTCGTTGACCTGGGTGCGGTAGGCCGCGGGGGCCTGCTGCAGCAACTGGCGCGTCTGCCCCTGGCTCAGTTGCACGCTGACGGTGTGCGCCTGGCGGTGCAGGTTGGCACCCTGGGGGTGGTCGCACGGCAGCTCGCGGGTGGCGGCACTGAGCTGCGCCTGCCACCAGTGCTGCTCGTCACGCAGCGAGTCGCTGCCGGCATAGGTGGCCAGGCGTGCGGCCCAGTGGCTCATCGCGCTGGTCTTGGCCGCCAGCGGCTGGCCACGGTACAGCGCCTGCAGGTCTTCGAGCAGCACGCGCCACGACACGCCATCCACCACCAGGTGATGGATCGCCAGCAGCAGGCGCTGGGCGCCCTGCCCGTCCTCCACCAGCAGCGCACGCAGCAGCGGGCCGTCGGCGAGGTCGAGGCTGCGCTGCACATCGCTGTACAGGGCCTGGCAATCCTGCAGATCGGCCACCGAGGCCTGCCACAGCAGTGCGCGCGTATCGGCCGGGGCGTAGCTGGCGCGGCCCTCGCAAAAGCGCAGGCGCAGTGCATCGTGATGCGCCACCAGCGCCTGCAGGGCCTGTTCCAGCGCGTCGCTGGCCAGGCGTTCGGCAGGCGCCAGCAGCACGGCCTGGTTCCAGTGCTGCGGTTGCACCACGTCGCTGTCGAAGAACCAGTGCTGGATCGGCGTGAGCGCTGCAGCGCCGCTGAGCGGGCCCTGTTCGATCAGCGTGACCTGGCTGCGGCTGACCACCGTGGCCAGGGTCTGCACGGTCTGCTGCTGGAACAGGTCGCGGGCGCTGAAGTGCAGGCCCAGCTGGCGGGCGCGGCTGACCACCTGGATCGACAGGATCGAGTCGCCGCCCAGTTCGAAGAAGTTGTCCTGCAGGCCCACGCGCTCGACGTTGAGCACATCGCGCCAGATCGCGGCCAGTTGCTGCTCCACCTCGCTGCGTGGCGCCTCGTAGTGCTCGCGGCCCTGCTCCCTGTCCGGCAGCGGCAACGCGTGACGGTCGAGCTTGCCGTTGCCGGTCAGCGGCATCTGATCCAGCAGCACCAGGTGGGCGGGCACCATGTAGTCGGGCAGGTTCACCCGCAGTTGCGCCTTGAGGCTGTCGCGCAGCGCCGCCTGCTGTTCGGCGCCGGCCTGTGCCTGCTCGCACACCAGGTAGGCAGCCAGTTGCTTGCCGCCGGGCATGTCCAGCGCCAGCACCACGGCCTCGCGCACGTCGGCATGTTCCAGCAGGCGGCTTTCGATTTCACCCAGCTCGATACGGAAGCCGCGGATCTTCACCTGATGGTCGATACGCCCCATGTACTCCACCAGCCCGTCGGCGCGCTGGCGCACCAGGTCGCCGGTGCGGTACAGGCGCCCGCCCCGCTGGCTGAACGGGTCGGCGACGAAGCGTTCGGCGCTCAGCCCAGGTCGATCATGGTAGCCCTGGGCCAGGCCTGCGCCACCGATGTACAGCTCGCCAATGGCGCCCTGCGGCAGCAGCGCCAGGTCGGCATCGAGGATGTACGCCACGCGGGCGCCGATCACCCGGCCGATCGGCACACTGCCGACGCCCGCTTCAAGGGCCGGTGGTGCCAGGCAGGCCAGCGGCATCACCACGGTTTCGGTGGGGCCGTAGGCATTGAAGAACTGCGCCGGCTTGAACGCCTCGCGAATGCGTTGCAGGTGCTCGCCGGTCAGTGCTTCGCCGCCGGTGATGCACAGGCGCACCGGCAGCTGTTCGTCGCGGCTGGCCAGCCATTGCGCCAACTGGCTGCCGTAGCTCGGCGTGAAGCCCAGCACGCTGACCTGCTGCTGGCGGATCAGCGTGCAGATTTCCTCGGCGCCCCACTGCCCCTGGGCGCGCAGCACCACCCGTGCGCCGCTGAGCAATGGCACCAGCAGGCGCTCGGTGGCCGCGTCGAAGTTGATCGAATAGAAGTGCAGCTCGCAGTCGTCGCTGCGCATGCCGAACGCCTCGATCACCGCCAGGCAGTGCATGGCGATCTCGCCATGGCTGACCACCACGCCCTTGGGCTTGCCGGTGGAGCCGGAGGTGTAGATCAGGTAGGCCTGATGGCCCGGCAGGCTGAGTGACGGCAAGGCCTCGGCGCTGTAGCCGTGCAGCGCCGCCGCGTCGTCGTCCAGGCACCAGCGGGCCACGCCGGACGGCAGCTCGCCCAGCCTGTCGAACAGCGCGCGCTGGCCCAGCAGCAGGCCGATGCCGCTGTCCTGGATCATGTACTGCAGGCGTTCGAGGGGGTATTCCGGGTCCAGCGGCACGTAGGCACCGCCGGCCTTGAGAATCGCCAGCAGGCCGATCACCAACTGCGCCGAACGCTCCAGCGCCAGGCCCACCCGCACCTGCGGGCCCACGCCACGTTCGCGCAGCACCCGCGCCAGGCGGTTGGCCCGGGCATCGAGCTGGGCGTAGCTCAGGTGTTCACCGGCAAAGGTCAGTGCCAGTGCATCCGGGGTGCGCTGGGCCTGTGCACTGAACAGGTCATGCACGGTGCGGTTCAGGCCCGGCGCTGCGGGGTCGCCGGCCAGGTTGTCGAACAGGGCCTGGCGCTCGCCCTGGCCCAGCAGCGGCAGTTCGCACAGGCGTTGCTGCGGGTCGGCCAGCAAGGCGTCGAGCAACCGCTGCCAGTGCGCCGCCATGCGCGCGATGCGGGGCGCGTCGAACAGGTCGCAACTGTAGGTCAGGCAGCAGCCCAGGCGACGGTCGAGGTCGGTGACTTCCAGGTTGAGGTCGAACTTGGTCGCCCGGGCATCGTTGACCAGGTACTCCACCTGCATGCCGGCCAGTTGGCGGCTCTGCTGGAATTCCCAGCGCTGCACGTTGCACATCACCTGGAACAGCGGGTTGTAGGCGGCGCTGCGCGGTGGCTGCAAGGCTTCGACCAGGTGATCGAACGGCAGGTCCTGGTGCGACTGGCCGTCGATCACGGTCTGGCGCACCTGCTCGATCAGGTCGGCCACGCGCATCTGCCCGTCCAGCTGGCAACGCAGCACCTGGGTGTTGAGGAAGGCGCCGATCAGCCCCTCGCTTTCCGGGCGGATGCGGTTGGCCACCGGTGCGCCGATGCGCAGGTCGGTCTGCCCGCTGTAGCGGTACAGCAGCAGCGCCAGGGTGGCGGTCATGGTCATGAACAGGGTCAGGCCATGCTCGGCATTGAAGGCGCGCACCCTGGCGGCCAGCTCATCGCTCAGGTCGAAGCGGTACAGCTCGCCGCGGTGGCTCTGCACCGCCGGGCGCGGACGATCGGCGGGCAATTCCAGCACCGGGTGTTCATCGCCCAGCTGTGCGCGCCAGTAGTCCAGCTGGCGCTGGCGCTCGCCGGCCTCCAGCCACTGGCGCTGCCACACGCTGTAGTCCAGGTACTGCACCGGCAGCGGTTCGAGCGGCGAATCGCGGTCGTCCAGAAACGCTTCGTACAGCTCGCCCAGCTCGCGGGCAAAGATGTCCATGGCCCAGCCTTCGGTGACGATGTGGTGCAGGGTGAGCACGAAGTAGTGCTCCTGCTCGCCGGCCTTGACCAGGCAGGCACGCAGCAGCGGGCCGGTCTCCAGGTCGAACGGCTGGTGCGCCTGCTCGTCGGCCAGGGCCTGCAGGCGCTGCTGGCGCTGCGCCTGGTCGTGGGCCGAAAAATCCAGCCAGTTCATCACCAGCCCGGTGTCGGGCGAAACGGCCTGGTACGGTACGCCATCGATGCTCGGGAAGGTGGTGCGCAGGGTCTCGTGGCGCACGATCAGCGCCTGCAGGGCCTGTTCGAAGCGGCTGACGTCCAGCACCCCGCGCAGGCGTGCCATGCCGCCGACGTTGTAGGCCGGGCTGTCCGGCTCCATCTGCCAGAGGAACCACATGCGCTGCTGCGAGTACGACAGCGGCACCGGCTGGCTGCGGTCAATGCGCGTTATTTCGCCTTGCAGGTTGTGCTGCCCGGCCAGTTGCAGGGCCTCGATGCGCGCGGCGAAGGCGCCCAGCGCGCTGGCTTCGAACAGGGTGCGCAGTGGCAGTTCGACGTCGCAGGCCTGGCGCGTGCGGGCGATGATCTGGGTGGCCAGCAGCGAGTGCCCGCCGAGGGCGAAGAAGTCATCGTCCAGGCCGACCCGCGCCAGGCCCAGCACATCGCACCAGATGGCGGCGATCTGCTGTTGCAGCGGCGTGACCGGGGCAACATGCACGCGCTGCTGCCAACTCGGCTCGGGCAGCGCCTTGCGGTCGAGCTTGCCGCTGGGGCCCAGCGGCATCTGCGCCAGGTGCACCAGTTGCGCGGGCACCATGTAGGGCGGCAATTGCGCCGCCAGTGCGCTCAGCAATGCTTCGCCGCAGTCGTGCGCGTGGGTGTAGTAGCCGACCAGTTGCGGGCCGGCCGCCGTGTCGCGTACCAGCACCACGGCCTGCTCCACGCCCGGCTGGGCCAGCAGGCAGGCCTGCACCTCTTCGGGCTCTACACGAAAACCGCGCAGTTTGACCTGCTGGTCGATGCGGCCCAGGTATTCCAGTGCCCCCAGGTCGGCCAGCCAGCGCGCACGGTCGCCGCTGCGGTACAGGCGCTGGCCGTCGGCGCCGGGCACGAAGCGTTCGGCGGTGAGGCCCGGCCGGCCCAGGTAGCCACGGGCCAGGCCCGCACCGCCCAGGCACAGCTCACCGGGCACCCCCACAGGCGAAAGCGCCAGCTCCTCATCGAGCACCTGGCACTGCACGTTGGCCAGGGGCCGGCCGAGGGGCGAGCGCAGGCCGTCTTCACGGCGGCAGTGCCAGTGGGTGACGTTGATCGCGGTTTCGGTCGGCCCATAGCGGTTGTGCAGTGCCACGTGCGGCAGTACCTGCAGCACACGGTCGCGCAGCGCCGCCGGCAACGCCTCGCCGCCGGAGAACACCCGGCGCAGGCTGGTACAGGCGGCCGCCAGGGGCTCCTGCACGAACACCTGCAACAGCGGCGGCACGAAGTGCAGCGTGGTCACGCCATGCTGCTGCACCAGTTCGGCGATGCGCTGCGGGTCGCGGTGCTCGCCGGGGCCGGCCAGCACCAGCGTGCAGCCCTGGGCCAGCGGCCAGAAGCATTCCCACACCGACACGTCGAAGCTGATCGGGGCTTTTTGCAGCAGCACGTCGTGTTCGTCCAGCGCATAGGTGGCCTGCATCCAGTGCAGGCGCTCGGCCAGGGCCGCATGGGTGTTGCCCACGCCCTTGGGCTGGCCGGTGGAGCCGGAGGTGTAGATCACGTAGGCCAGGTTGTCACCGTGCAGGTGCAGGCCCGGCGCCTGGCTGGGCCAGTTGTCCAGGTGCAGGGTGTCCATGGCGATGGTACTCACGCCCTCGACCTGGGGCAGGCGTTCGAGCACCTCGCTGTGGCTGAGCAGCAGGCTTGCGCCGCAGTCGGCGAGCATGTAGGCCAGGCGCTCGGCCGGGTAGTCGACGTCCAGCGGCACGTAGGCACCACCGGCCTTGAGAATCGCCAGCAGGCCCACCAGCAGCTGCGGCGAACGCTCGGCGGCAATCGCCACGCACACGTCCGGGCCCACGCCCTTGTCGCGCAGGTAATGGGCCAGGCGGTTGGCCTGGGTGTGCAGGCTCGCGTAGTCCAGGCTGCCGCCGGCCCATACCAGCGCGGTGCGCTGCGGGGTGCTGCGCGCCTGTTCGTTGAGTTGCTCCACCAGCCACTGGCCGGGGGCCGCTGCCGGGGCCTGGCCCCAGTCGAGCAGTTGGGCGCGGCCCGGGGCGTCGAGCAGGTTCAGCTCGGCCAGCGGCAGCTGCGGCGCGCTGCTCACCTGCTGCAGCAGGCTGACCAGTTGCGCGGCCAGGCGCTCGATGCTGGCAGCGTCGAACAGCTCGTCGGCATAGTCGAAGGAAAGGCTGATGCGGCCCTGGTGGCCTTCTTCGCTGTGCAGTTGCAGGTCGAACTTGGCCTCGCGGCTGTGCCACGCCAGTTCGTCGGCCAACAGCCCCGGCAGGCGGCGCAAGGCGCCGAGGTCGCGCTGCTGGTGGTTGAACATGACCTGGAACAGGCCCTGCTCGCGGGCCTCGGGGAAGGCTTCGACCAACTGCTCGAACGGCAGGTCCTGGTTGGCCTGGGCTTCAAGGGTGCGCTGGCGCACCTGGGCCAGCAAGGCACTGAAGGGCTGGCGTGGGTCAAGCTCGGCGCGCAGCACCTGGGGGTTGATGAAGAAGCCGACCAGGCCCTGGGTTTCAAGGCGCGGGCGGTTGGCATTGGGCACGCCGACGCGGATGTCGCGCTGGCCGCTGTAGCGGTGCAGCAGGGTTTGCCAGGCCGCCAGCAACAGCATGAACAGGCTGGCATCGTGGGCCTGGGCCACCTGGCGCAGTGCAGTGCCCAGCGCCGGCTCAAGACGCAGGCTCAGGCGCTTGGCACTGTTGCACTGCTGCACCGAGCGCGGGCGATCGGTGGGCAGGTCGAGCACCGGCTGCGCATCGCCGAGCAAGGTCTTCCAGTAGGCGAGCTGGCGGGTACTTTCCCCCTGGGCCAGCCACTGGCGCTGCCAGCTGGCATAGTCGGCGTAATGCACCGGCAACGTATTCAGTCGCGCCTGCTGGCCCTGGCAGGCGGCGGCATACAGGCGCGCGAATTCGTCCAGCAGAATGTTCATCGACCAGCCGTCGGCGATAATGTGGTGCAGGGTCACCCACAGCTGATGGGTTTCGTTGCCCTGGCGTACCAGGGTGACCCGCAGCAGCGGCCCGCGCTCCAGGTCGAAGGGTTGGCGCGCCTCGTCTTCGCGCAACTGCTGAACGCGGGCCGGGGTTTCGTGCCCCAGGTCCAGGCTGTGCACCTGCAACGCCAGGTTCGCCAGCACGCGCTGCACCGGTTGGCCGTGGTGGTCGGCAAACACCGTGCGCAGCGCTTCATGGCGGGCCACCAGCGCCTGGAAGCTGCTGCGCAGCGCAGCCTCGTCCAGTTCGCCGCGCAGGCGCAGGCCACCCGGGATGTTGTAGGCCGCACTGCCAGGCTCCAGTTGCCACAGCAGCCACAGCCGGGCCTGAGCCAGCGATTGCGGCAGCGCCTGTTCGCGGGGCAATTGCGCGATGGCGCCCTGGGCCACCCCGCCGTCGATGTGCAGGCGGGCCACCTGGGCAGTGAAGCCGGCCAGGGTCGGCGCTTCGAACAGCAGGCTCAGGCTCAGTTCCAGCCCCAGTTCGTCACGCAGGCGCGCCGTGAGCTGGGTGGCGGCGATGGAGTTGCCGCCGAGCAGGAAGAAGTGATCGTCGTCGCCCACCTCGGCCACGTTCAGTTGCTCGCACCACAGCCGCGCGATCAGCGCCTGCAACCCGTCGCCGCTCGGCGCCGCGTGGCGTGCGGCAGGCGCCTGAGCCTCCGGGAAGCGGGCGTAGCAGTCCAGGCTGCCATCGTGCAGGCGCAGGCGGCAGGCCGAACGCTGCAACTTGCCGCTGGAGGTCTTGGGCAACGCACCGGGGTTGAGCAGCAGCACCACCGCCGGGGCCTGCTGGCAGGCATCGGCGATGACCTGGCGCAGGGTGCGGATCAGGTTCGCCGGCTCGATGACCTTCTGCACGTTGCGGCTGATCTCCACCGCGATGCCGATACCCTCCTCGCCCTGGTCGTCGACGGCGAACACTGCCACGCGGCCCTTGCGCAGCACGTCGACCTCGCGCTCCAGGGTCTTTTCCAGGTCCTGCGGGTAGAGGTTGTGCCCGCGTACGATGAGCATGTCCTTCAGGCGCCCGGTGACGAACAGTTCGCCGTCACGCATGAAGCCCAGGTCGCCGGTGCGCAGCCAGGTGCGCCCGCCGTGCTCGACGAAGGTCTTTGCGCTGGCCTCGGGGTTGCGCCAGTAACCGTGGGCGATGCTCGGGCCGGCGGCCCAGATCTCGCCCACCTGGTTGTCGCCCAGCACAGCCAGGGTGTGCGGTTCGACGACCTGCACCGCGTGCAGCGGCTGGCTGAAGCCGCAGCTCATCTGCACGCTGCCCTCGCCTGCTTCGGCGCGGTTGTGCGCCAGTGCCGCGCTGTCCAGCGCCAGCGCGGGGATACCGCCGCCGCGCACGCTGCCACTGACGAACAGGGTGGCTTCGGCCAGGCCGTAGCTGGCGAAGAAACTCGAGGGCACGAAACCGCACGCGGCGAATTTGTCGGCAAAGCTGTCGAGGCTGTCCTGGCGGATCGGCTCGGAGCCCGAATAGGCCACGCGCCAGCAGCTCAGGTCGAGGCTGGCCAGCGCCGCACTGCTGACGCGCTCGTTGCACAGGCGGTAGGCGAAGTCCGGCCCGCCGCTGATGGTGCCGCGGTAATCGCTGATCGCCTGCAGCCAGCGCTGCGGCCGCGCCAGGAAGTAGGCCGGGGCCATCAGCACGCAGGGCACGCCGCTGAAGATCGGTTGCAGCAGGCCGCCGATCAGGCCCATGTCGTGGTACAGCGGCAGCCAGCTGACGATCACGTCGTCGGGGTTCACGTCGATGCCGAAACCGTGGCGGATCAGCACTTCGTTGGCCACCAGGTTGCCGTGGCTGACCTGCACGCCCTTGGGCAGCGCGGTGGAGCCGGAGGTGTACTGCAGAAAGGCGATGTCGTCCGGCTTGAGCGACGGGGCCTGCCACTGCTCGCCCAGGCCGGCGTCAAGGTGATCGACGCTGAGCAGCTGCGGCGCATCCTCGCCCTTGAGTGCATCCAGGGCCAGCAGGCTGTTGTGCAGGTTGTCGACGGTCAGCAGCAGGCGCGGCTGGGCGTCCTCGATGATCGACAGCAGGCGGGCCTGGTGGTGGGTGCGCGAGGATTCCGGCGGATAGGCCGGCACGGCGATCACCCCGGCATACAGGCAGCCGAAGAACGCGGCGACGTAGTCCGGGCCACTGGGGAACAGCAGGATCGCGCGGTCGCCCGGCACCGCACGCGCCTGCAATGCGGCGGCGATGCTGCATGCACGCAGGTGCAGGTCACGGTAGCTGAGCACGGCCTGGTCGCGGGCGTCTTCGGCGAGAAAGCGCAAGGCCACCCGCTCAGGGGTCAGCGCAGCACGCTGGGTGAGGGCCTGGACCAGCGTAACCGGGAGTTCGAAGGCGTCCGTCATGGAAAGTTCCTGCCAGTGTCTGTACGTGAAAATCGGCATCGCGGGGCGCAGGGAGCCGGGTGTTCGGGCACCGGCACACGCCCTTCAGGGGCCGAGGATGTACACAGGGGAACGGATGAACGGGTGAAATAATTAGGCGCCACTGTGGCGCGGCGACCGGTGATTTTCGAAGCGGATCACGGAGTGGTGCTTAGAACCAAAAAACAGTTTGAAGTATTACTTTTCGCATTTGACAATAATTATCATTAAGAATAGCTTGTCGCACGTCGTAGGAAGCATCTCCTCGCGGAGTGCTTCGCTTCCCTCTTCGAGAACAAGGTGAAATTTCCATGGCGGAACAACTGTCCACAAGTAAGTGCGATTCACCGTTACTCCAAGCGTTCGTCGACAATCGCAGCATTCTGGTGAAAATTGCCGCCCGGATCACCGGGTGTCGCTCACGCGCCGAGGATGTCGTGCAGGACGCTTTCTTCCGGCTCAGTGCAGCCCCGCAGATCACCTCGTCGTTCAAGGCGCAGTTGAGCTACCTGTTCCAGATCGTGCGCAACCTGGCCATCGACCATTACCGCAAGCAGGCGATGGAGCTGAAGTATTCCGGCAGCGAAGAGGAAGGTCTGAATGTGGTCATCCATGGTGCCTCGCCCGAAGCCACGCACATCAATTTCGCGACGCTTGAGCACATTGCCGATGCGCTGAGCGAGCTGCCGCAGCGCACCCGCTATGCGTTCGAGATGTACCGCCTGCATGGCGTGCCGCAGAAGGACATCGCCAAGGAGCTGGGCGTGTCGCCGACCCTGGTGAACTTCATGATTCGCGATGCGCTGGTGCA
The DNA here is from genome assembly GCF_002018915.1 of Pseudomonas sp. MF6396. Classification (NCBI taxonomy): domain Bacteria; kingdom Pseudomonadati; phylum Pseudomonadota; class Gammaproteobacteria; order Pseudomonadales; family Pseudomonadaceae; genus Pseudomonas; species Pseudomonas sp. MF6396. Next base: position 45,827 of record NZ_MVOK01000008.1, read on the forward strand.
TTGCCGCAAGGTGTCGCTGGCGCGGGGTGAGGTGGCCTGAAGGGGCCACCCTGCGCCGCTGCTGCCCTGTAGGAGCCGGCGTTGCCGGCGATCCTCCCTCCAGGCCAGATGCCGGGTGTCCGGCAGCACGAGCGCCTTGTGCTGGTTCGCCGGCAACGCCGGCTCCTAAAGGATCGGGTGCCGGCCTATACCAGCCTGCAGCGCTCGAAGAAGCGCTCGCGTCCCAGGATCATCAGCGCCGCACGCTTGTGCGGGAAGTCGAATTCCTTCTCGCAGTGAAAGCACTGGTCATGCATGTACCCGATCATCTTGGCATTGTCGGCCCGAGGCTCGGCCACCACGCGCTGGGTGCGCGGGTCGTCCAGGAACAGGTAGTGCACCAGCGCCGACAGCCAGCTGGCCACCTTGTGCGGCCCGCGGTGCGTCTGCTCCCCTACCAGCATGTGAATGCCACGGTCGTAGTCGTCGGCCGCATAGAACGGTGCAATCCGGTCCTCCTTGGCCCAGTAGGCTTCGAAGTAGGCAAACGGCTGGTCGTCGAAGCAGCCGATCAGGGTCAGTGTGTGCGGGTCGGCCTCAAGCTTGCTCAGGTAGTCGCGGTGCTGTTCGAGGCTGCCGCCCTCCTGCCAGAAGCTCAGCACCCGCGGGTTGTTCTGCCAACGGTTGAAGCGCTCCAGGTCGTGGTCGATTTCCAGGGTCCGCAACGAGATCCACGCCCCCAGCCGCGCATCGAAGCGCCGATACACTTCCCCCCGCGGCTTGGGCGCACGGCGCGGATGACGCTTGCCGGCACTGATCTGCATCTGCTGCGGGTACACGCCCGACAGCGATTCGCCCAGCCACGGTTGCGGCAACTGCCAGAACAGCGTGCGCTCGCAGCGGTAGCGCCCCGCCTGTTCGTCGGCCACCAGCAGGCCGCTGGCCAGTGCCGCCTCGGGCACCTGCGCCAGATGCCAGCACAGGCGCTGACACCCCGGATCGCGGGAAAACAGCCAGTAGCACGCGGCCCACAACGCCTGCTGTGGGCGCTCGGGGCAGGTGTATTGCAGGTGCACGTTAAGGTCATCACCGCGCTCCAGACGCAGGCGCACCAATGGCGTGTCTTCGAGCACCAGGCTCAGGTGGCAGTCGGTTTCATCGGCGCTGAGGCTGCGCCAGCGCGGCAGGGCCAACGCGCAGGTTGCGGTATCGGAAGGCATGGTCTTGGGCTCACGAAGTGGAAGAGACAATCTCACTGCTGTTGACGTGAAAACCGTGGGCGAATTTAGGGCGAATGGGCCGCGCTGACACCGATCTGGTAAGGCCCGAAGATGTCCTGCAACTGACCGTTCTCGTGCAGTTGCTGCAACAGACGGGCAAAGGCCTCGCCACTGATCGGTGCCTGGGGACGCAGCAGTGCGTAATGGTGATAGGTCTGGTCGGTACGCTCGGAGGCCAGGAACTGGCCTCGGTAATCCTCGTGGCGCGCCAGAAAGTCGTACAGGTACGAACGGGTCACCAAGGCCACGTCGGCGCGGTCGCGCTGCACCATCATCAGGTTGCTGTCGTGGGAATAGGTCAGGGTGGCGCCGAATGTTTGCTGCAGGTACCTGGCGTCGGCATTGAAACCGGCGAAGGCGTAGTGATAGCCGCTGTACAACGCCAGGCGCTTGCCCTGCAGGCTGTCGAAGTAGACCTGGCCGCGGCCTTCGATATTGTGCGTGACGAAGACTTCGGCATCTTCGAGGCCGAGATCGACCTTGACGAAGTCGATGCCTTTCCAGCCCCAGTCAGGGTTTTCGAAGATCGCCATGTCGATGCGACCCTCGTTGAAGTCGCGAAAGCGTCGCGGTATGGAGGTGGGCACCAGCGTGAAATGGTAGGTGTCCTGAAGCGCGTTCAAGGCCTGGATCAACTGCGCCAGCAGGCCGCTGCCGGTATCGCGTTCGGGATTGACGGTGTACGGGGGAAAGTGCGCTGCGCCGATCCTGATCTGCTCCTGGGCACACGCCGGTGTGGTCAGCCACGCCACCGCGAGCATCGACAGGGAGAGCACGACCTGTGGCAGTGACGCTGAACTCAAGGCAACACACTCTTTACGGGTTCGCGCCTAAACTAGGCGTTTTCCTACGCTTGCACAACTGGCAGAACCATCAGGCAAATGGCCACGGGATACCGCACAGGCCACAGATTGGCTACGCTCAGGCGAGTATCTGTCAAGGAGCCTGCCATGGGCCACTGGTTGGTGATCGACCTGGAAGCTACCACCGACGAGGGTGGCTGGCCGATCGAAGACATGGAAATCATCGAGATCGGCGCCAGCCTGGTCAACCGCGAAGGCCGCGAGGTGGACCACTTCCAGCGCTTCGTCAAACCCCGGCGGCGCCCGCTGCTGCCGCCCTTTTGCCGTGAGCTGACGCATATCGCCCAGGCGGACATCGACGCCGCCGCCCCCTTTGCCCAGGTGTGGGACGGGTTCGAGCACTGGCTGCAGCATCAGCAGGCGCACCTGCAGGGCTGGGTCAGCTGGGGCGACTACGATCGCCGCCAGCTGCTGCAGGAATGGCAGGTGCACCAGGTGCACAGCCTGCTGGCCGACACCTGCCACCTCAACCTCAAGCAGCGCTTCGCCAAGGCCCGCCACCTGAAACGCCCGCCCGGGCTCAAGGGCGCGCTGGCCCTGGCCGGGCTGCAGTTTGTCGGGCAGCAGCACCGCGCCCTGGAAGATGCGCGCAATACCGCACGCCTGCTGCCGCTGAGCCTGCCGGCCCAGGGCGCCTGAAAGCGGATGACGCCACCGGGAGGCTTGGGCATACTGGCCAGCCCTTTTTTGCCCCTTTCAGGAGTCGCCCATGTTTAAGGTCAACGAGTACTTTGATGGCACGGTCAAGTCGATCGCCTTCACCAGCGCCGAAGGCCCGGCCACTGTCGGCGTGATGGCCCCGGGCGAGTACGAGTTCGGTACGGCCAAGCGCGAGATCATGCACGTGGTGTCCGGCGCCCTGATCGTCAAGCTGCCGGGCAGCGACAACTGGGAAACCTTTACCGCCGGCAGCCAGTTCAATGTGCCGGCCGACAGCAAGTTCCAGCTGCAGGTGAAGGTCGATACCGCCTACCTGTGCGAATACCGCGACTGATTCAAAGGCTTCGCCGGCAAGGCAGGCTCCTGCAGGGGACTGCGGTCGTTGCAGGAGCCGGCCTTGCCGGCGAAGCGGCCATCAGCGTAAAAACGCCACGATGCTGTCCGCCGCCGCCCCCAGGTGGTGCGCATGGCTGAACCCCGAGGCCTTCAGCGGCTTCAAGTCATGATCCCCTGCCACCAGCCAGCACAGCTCGATGGCTGACGACAGTGCATACCCCTCCACCGTCTCGCGATTGCCCAGCGCATCACGCTCGCCCTGCACGATCAGGGTTGGCGTCTTCAGTTCGGCCAGGTGCGCCACCCGCGGCTTCTCGGGCTTGCCTGCGGCATAGAACGGATACCCCAGGCACACCAGCGCATCCACCCCCAGTTCGTCCGCCACCAGGCTGGCCATGCGCCCGCCCATGGACTTGCCGCCGATCACCAGCGGCCCAGCGACCAATGGTCGCACCTGGGCCACCACTTCGCGCCAGCAGTCGAGCAGGCGGGCCTGGGGGTTTGGCGGCCTTCTGCCACCATCGAGCCGGCGCTGGGCCATGTAGGGAAACTCGAAGCGCAGTACCGCCAGCCCTTGCGCGGCAAGCCTCTGCGCCATGTCGGTCATGAACGCGCTGTCCATGGGTGCGCCCGCGCCGTGGGCCAGGATCAGGCACCCCAGGGGCGACGCATCTGCCTGATTTTGCGGGGCATCGTACAACCAGCCGCGTTGTTCGACCCACTGCGCCCATTGATCCCCGTCAATACCGGCCACTTGCCCATTACTCATGCTTGCCTCGCTGTTTAGCCTGCCTATAACCGTGGATGGGAACCCATACATGAACACAACCAGCAGTACCGCCTACAACTACCAGGTGGTCCGCCAATTCGCCATTATGACGGTGGTGTGGGGAATCGTCGGGATGGGGCTCGGCGTTTTTCTCGCCGCGCAGCTCGTCTGGCCTTCACTCAACTTCGACCTCCCGTGGACCAGCTTCGGGCGCCTGCGCCCCTTGCACACCAACGCGGTGATCTTCGCCTTCGGGGGCTGTGCACTGTTCGCCGCCTCCTACTACTCGGTACAGCGTACCTGCCAGACCGTGCTGTTCTCGCCACGCCTTGCCGCCTTTACCTTCTGGGGCTGGCAACTGGTGATCGTGCTCGCGGCCGTCAGCCTGCCGCTGGGTTATACCAGCTCCAAGGAATACGCCGAACTGGAATGGCCGATCGACATCCTGATCACCATCGTCTGGGTGGCCTACGCCGTGGTGTTCTTCGGCACCCTGATGAAGCGCACCACCAAGCACATCTACGTGGGCAACTGGTTCTTCGGTGCGTTCATCATCACCGTGGCGATCTTGCATATCGTCAACAACCTGGAAATCCCGGTCAGCCTGACCAAGTCGTACTCGCTGTACGGCGGCGCCACCGACGCGATGGTGCAATGGTGGTACGGCCACAACGCCGTAGGCTTCTTCCTGACCGCAGGCTTCCTGGGCATGATGTACTACTTCGTGCCCAAGCAGGCCGAGCGCCCGGTGTACTCGTATCGCCTGTCGATCGTGCACTTCTGGGCCCTGATCACCCTGTACATCTGGGCCGGCCCGCACCACCTGCACTACACCGCCCTGCCCGACTGGGCGCAGTCGCTGGGCATGGTGATGTCGCTGATCCTGCTGGCGCCCAGCTGGGGCGGCATGATCAACGGCATGATGACCCTCTCGGGCGCCTGGCATAAGCTGCGCAGCGACCCGATCCTGCGCTTTCTGGTGGTGTCGCTGGCGTTCTACGGCATGTCGACCTTCGAAGGCCCGATGATGGCGATCAAGACCGTCAACGCCCTGTCGCACTACACCGACTGGACCATCGGCCACGTACACGCCGGCGCCCTTGGCTGGGTAGCGATGATCTCGATCGGCGCGCTGTACCACATGATCCCGAAAGTGTTCGGCCGCGAGCAGATGTACAGCCTTGGCCTGATCAACGCGCACTTCTGGCTGGCGACCATCGGCACCGTGCTGTACATCGCCTCGATGTGGGTCAACGGCATCGCCCAGGGCCTGATGTGGCGTGCAGTCAACGCCGACGGCACCCTGACCTACTCCTTCGTCGAAACCCTGGTGGCCAGCCACCCTGGCTTCATCGTGCGGTTCGTGGGCGGTGCGATCTTCCTCACCGGCATGTTCCTGATGGCCTGGAACACCTGGCGCACCGTGCGTGCCCCAGCGGGCGAGACCGCCAACGCCACTGCGCAGCTGGCCTGAGGAGAACCTGATGAAACACGAAGTAATCGAGAAGAACGTCTTCCTGCTGGTGCTGTTGATGGTGTTTGCCGTCAGCATCGGCGGCCTGACCCAGATCGTCCCGCTGTTCTTCCAGGACGTCACCAACAAGCCGGTCGAAGGCATGAAGCCCTACACCGCGCTGCAGCTGGAAGGCCGCGACATCTACATCCGTGAAGGCTGCGTACAGTGCCACTCGCAGATGATCCGTCCGTTCCGCGCCGAAACCGAACGCTACGGCCACTACTCGGTAGCCGGTGAAAGCGTGTGGGACCACCCGTTCCTGTGGGGCTCCAAGCGTACCGGGCCTGACCTGGCCCGCGTCGGCGGCCGCTACTCCGACGACTGGCACCGTGCGCACCTGTACAACCCGCGCAACGTGGTACCCGAGTCGAAGATGCCGGCCTACCCGTGGCTGGTGGCCAACCCGGTCGACAGCAGCCATACCGAGACCAAGCTGCGCGTGATGCGCACCCTGGGCGTGCCCTACAGCGACGACGATATCACCGGCGCCGTGGCCTCGCTCAAGGGCAAGTCCGAGATGGACGCGCTGGTCGCCTACCTGCAGGTGCTCGGCACCGCGATCAAGAACAAGAGGTAAGCGCCATGGACTTCACACTGGATATCGGCCAGTTGCGCGGCCTGGGCACCCTGCTGGTAGCCATCGCCTTCATCGGCCTGGCGCTGTGGGTGTTCAGCGGCCGGCGTGACCGCGAGTTCGCCGAAGCGAGCCTGCTGCCGTTCGCCGACGATCGCCTTGTACCTGCCGCCAAAGAATCCGAATCGAGGAGTAACGGGCAATGACCACCTTCTGGAGTACGTACATCTGCGTACTGACCATCGGTAGCCTGATCGGCCTGACCTGGCTGCTGCTCAGCACCCGCAAGGGCCAGAGCAAGGGCACCACCGACCAGACCATGGGCCACAGCTTCGACGGCATCGAGGAGTACGACAACCCGCTGCCCAAGTGGTGGTTCTGGCTGTTCGTGGGCACCCTGGTGTTCTCGGTGGGCTACCTGATCCTGTACCCGGGCCTGGGCAACTGGAAAGGCATCCTGCCCGGCTACGAGAACGGCTGGACCGGCGCCAACGAGTGGCAAAAGGAAATGGACCGCGCCGACGCCAAGTTCGGGCCGATCTTCGCCAAGTTCGCCGCCATGCCGGTGGAAGAAGTGGCCAAGGACCCGCAGGCGCTGAAAATGGGCGGTCGCCTGTTCGCCTCCAACTGCTCGGTGTGCCACGGCTCGGACGCCAAGGGTGCCTACGGCTTCCCCAACCTGACCGACAATGACTGGCGCTGGGGCGGTGACCCGGAAACCATCAAGGCTTCGATCATGGGCGGTCGTCACGGCGTGATGCCGGCCTGGGCCGAAGTGATCGGCGAGCAGGGCGTGGCCGATGTGGCCGGGTTCGTGCTGACCAACCTCGATGGCCGCAGCCTGCCCAAGGACGCCAAGGCCGACGTGGAAAACGGCAAGCAGCTGTTCGCCACCAACTGCGTGGCCTGCCACGGACCGGAAGGCAAAGGCACCCCGGCGATGGGCGCACCTGACCTGACCCACCCGCAGGCATTCATCTACGGTTCGAGCTATGCCCAGCTGCAGCAGACCATCCGTTACGGCCGTCAGGGCCAGATGCCGGCGCAGCAGGACATTCAGGGCAACGACAAGGTCCACCTGCTGGCGGCCTATGTCTACAGCCTGTCGCAACCGGCAGAGAACGTAACTGCCAAGTGAAACGATGATGTAACTGAGCCTTGACTCAAACCGCCGCATCGACAACGGTGCGGCGGTTCCCACCGCCCCTTGCGACCAAGTGTCGCACCCCGCCGCACACCCGCCTTGCACCCCCCCTGATCGAGACTAAGCTTGTTGCCACAGTGGCTTGAAGTCTTGCACCTGAATGCACCTTTTTGGCGCACTTTCTGTTCGCGAGCCACCACCAAAGGCTGATGGATCCCGGCCCAAGTGCGAATTGCCTGCCCTGACCACGCAGGACGATAGTGCCAAGGCAGCTTAATGCGTGCACAACGAAAGCGGAATAATGGTGCACATTATCGCCTTGCGATTGTGTACACTTCCCACCGCCAATCGGCTGGAAACGCCGTAAAATCGGCCTTCGCAAGGTGCGGCGCGATTTCCATCGCGTTGCAATAACCACACGGTTTATACATACTTGCGCCGATTTTTTAACCAACAAAAACACCCAAACCGTGGAACCTTAGAATGAGCACAGCAATCAGTCCGACTGCTTATAACTATAAGGTCGTCCGCCAGTTCGCCATCATGACGGTGGTCTGGGGGATCCTTGGCATGGGCCTCGGTGTCTTCATCGCCTCGCAACTGGTCTGGCCTCAGCTGAACCTGGACCTGCCGTGGACGAGCTTTGGACGCCTGCGCCCCCTGCACACCAACCTGGTGATCTTCGCCTTCGGTGGGTGCGCACTGTTTGCCACTTCCTACTATGTCGTGCAGCGAACCTGCCAGACGCGACTGATTTCCGACAGCCTCGCGGCCTTCACCTTCTGGGGCTGGCAAGCGGTGATCGTCGGCGCGCTGGTCACCCTGCCGCTGGGCTACACCACGACCAAGGAATACGCAGAACTGGAATGGCCTATCGCCATTTTGCTGGCCATCGTGTGGGTTACCTACGGTGCGGTGTTCTTCGGCACCATCGTCAAGCGCAAGACCAAGCACATCTATGTGGGCAACTGGTTCTACGGTGCCTTCATCGTGGTGACCGCGATGCTGCACATCGTCAACCACGCCTCGCTGCCGGTCAGCCTGTTCAAGTCGTACTCGGCCTACTCGGGCGCGACCGACGCGATGATCCAGTGGTGGTACGGCCACAACGCCGTGGGCTTCTTCCTGACCACCGGCTTCCTGGGCATGATGTACTACTTCGTACCCAAGCAGGCCGAACGCCCGATCTACTCGTATCGCCTGTCGATCGTGCACTTCTGGGCGCTGATCACCCTGTACATCTGGGCCGGCCCCCACCACCTGCACTACACCGCACTGCCCGACTGGGCGCAGTCGCTGGGCATGGCGATGTCGATCATCCTGCTGGCCCCGAGCTGGGGCGGCATGATCAACGGCATGATGACCCTGTCGGGCGCCTGGCATAAGCTGCGCACCGACCCGATCCTGCGCTTTCTGGTGGTATCGCTGGCGTTCTACGGCATGTCGACCTTCGAAGGCCCGATGATGGCGATCAAGACCGTCAACTCGCTGTCGCACTACACCGACTGGACCATCGGCCACGTACACGCCGGCGCTCTGGGCTGGGTAGCGATGATCTCGATCGGCGCGCTGTACCACATGATTCCGAAAATCTATGGCCGCGTGCAGATGCACAGCGTGGGCCTGATCAACGCGCACTTCTGGCTGGCGACCATCGGCACCGTGCTGTACATCGCCTCGATGTGGGTCAACGGCATCACCCAGGGCCTGATGTGGCGCGCCATCAACGACGACGGCACCCTCACCTACTCCTTCGTCGAAGCGCTGCAGGCCAGCCACCCGGGCTTTATCGTGCGTGCACTGGGCGGTGCGTTCTTCGCCTCCGGCATGCTGCTGATGGCCTACAACGTTTGGCGCACCGTCCGCGCCTCGCAGCCGGCCGAAGCTGAAGCCGCCGCTCAGATCGCTGTCGTTGGAGCTCACTGATGAAGCACGAAGTAGTCGAGAAGAATATCGGCCTGCTGGCCTTCTTCATGGTCATCGCCGTGAGCATCGGCGGCCTGACCCAGATCGTCCCGCTGTTCTTCCAGGACGTCACCAACAAGCCGGTCGAGGGCATGAAGCCCCGCGTCGCGCTGGAGCTGGAAGGCCGCGACATCTACATCCGTGAAGGCTGCGTACAGTGCCACTCGCAGATGATCCGTCCGTTCCGCGCCGAAACCGAGCGTTACGGCCACTACTCGGTAGCCGGTGAAAGCGTGTGGGACCACCCGTTCCTGTGGGGTTCCAAGCGTACCGGGCCTGACCTGGCCCGCGTCGGCGGCCGCTACTCCGACGACTGGCACCGCGCGCACCTGTACAACCCGCGCAACGTGGTGCCGGAGTCGAAGATGCCGGCCTACCCGTGGCTGGTGGAGAACACCCTCGACGGCAAGCTGACCGCCAGGAAAATGGAAGTGTTGCGCACCCTCGGCACGCCCTACACCGACGAGGACATCGCCGGTGCCCGCGACGCGGTCAAGGGCAAGACTGAAATGGACGCTCTGGTTGCCTACCTGCAAGGGCTGGGCACCATCATCAAAAGCAAACGGTGACCTTGATGGATATCGGGATGATTCGTGGCCTGGGCACCGTCGTGGTGATGGTGGCCTTCATCGGCCTGGCGTTGTGGGTATTCAGTTCTCGGCGCAAGTCCGAGTTCGACGAAGCGACCATGCTGCCCTTCGCGGATGATCCCGAAGCCAGCAAGCACGTCGAGCAAGCGCAAGCGAGCGCTTCTAGGAGTAACAAAGAATGACTACCTTCTGGAGTCTGTACGTCACCGTTCTGAGTCTGGGTACCATCTTTGCCCTGACCTGGCTGCTGCTGTCCACCCGCAAGGGCCAGCGCAGCGAAACCACCGAAGAAACCGTGGGCCACGCCTACGACGGCATCGAGGAATACGACAACCCGCTGCCCAAGTGGTGGTTCATGCTGTTCGTGGGCACCATCGTGTTCGCCCTGGGCTACCTGGTGCTGTACCCGGGCCTGGGCAACTGGAAAGGCCTGCTGCCGGGCTACCAGTACCTGGACAACGAAAACAAGGTGGCCTTTGCCAACGGCGAGTCGGGCTGGACCGGCGTGCACGAGTGGGAAAAGGAAATGGCGCGTTCGGATGCCAAGTTCGGGCCGATCTTCGCCAAATTTGCAGCGATGCCAATTGAAGAAGTGGCCAAGGACCCGCAAGCCCTGAAGATGGGTGGCCGCCTGTTCGCCTCCAACTGCTCGGTATGCCACGGCTCCGACGCCAAGGGCTCCTACGGCTTCCCCAACCTGACCGACGACGACTGGCGCTGGGGCGGCGAGCCCGAGACCATCAAGGCCACCATCATGGGCGGTCGTCACGGCGTGATGCCGGCCTGGGCCGAAGTGATCGGCGAGCAGGGCGTGGCCGATGTGGCCGGGTTCGTGCTGACCAACCTCGATGGCCGCACCCTGCCCAAGGACGCCAAGGCCGACGTGGAAAACGGCAAGAAGCTGTTCGCCGCCAACTGCGTGGCCTGCCACGGACCGGAAGGCAAAGGCACCCCGGCGATGGGCGCGCCCAACCTGACCCATCCGCAGGCGTTCATCTACGGCTCGAGCTACGCCCAGCTGCAGCAGACCATCCGTTACGGCCGCCAGGGCCAGATGCCGGCGCAGCAGGACATTCAGGGCAACGACAAGGTCCACCTGCTGGCGGCCTATGTCTACAGCCTGTCGCACCAGCCAGAGAAAACCGCCGAAGCGCAGTGAACATGCCCCGGCTGTGAAAAGGCCCCGCCAGTGTTGCTGGCGGGGCCTTTTTATTGGCGCAGGCCCCTTCTGCCGGCTAGCCGGCCAAGGGGCCGGATCTGCCACCCACGTGACTCAGGTCAATTGACAAGCTCCACTACACTATCGCCCGCCACTAACCAACGCGACCAAAGGTCGCACTGCACCCTGTACCGCAATGACAGGCGTATCATGCGCCCTAGAGCAGCAACAACTTCTGACTGCGGTCGGCATGTACTGGCCGCGGCACTTTTCCACTGCCGTGGGACTCAATGATGAGCAAACAGATTCCAGTACATGACGTCACCCCACCTGCCAAGAAAGATGCCGGCGGCGTCGACCTCTATGCCGCACGGGAAAAGATCTACACCCGCGCCTTCACCGGCCTGTTCCGCAACCTGCGCATGGCCGGCGGGGCCCTCCTGTTCCTGCTGTACTTCGGTACCGTCTGGCTGAACTGGGGCGGGCACCAGGCCGTGTGGTGGAACCTGCCCGAGCGCAAGTTCTACATCTTCGGCACCACCATCTGGCCCCAGGACTTCATCCTGCTCTCGGGCATCCTGATCGTCGCGGCCTTCGGCCTGTTCTTCATCACCGTGTTCGCCGGGCGCGTGTGGTGCGGCTATACCTGCCCGCAAAGCGTGTGGACATGGATCTTCATGTGGTGCGAGAAGGTCACCGAAGGCGACCGCAACCAGCGCATCAAGCTCGACAAGGCGCCCATGAGTGCCAACAAGCTGGTGCGCAAGCTGGCCAAGCACAGCCTGTGGCTGAGCATCGGCTTCGTCACCGGCATGACCTTCGTCGGCTACTTCAGCCCCATTCGCGAACTGAGCATCGAATTCTTCACCGGCCAGGCCGACGGCTGGGCCTACTTCTGGGTCGGCTTCTTCACCCTGGCCACCTACGGCAACGCCGGCTGGCTGCGTGAGCAGGTGTGCATCTACATGTGCCCGTATGCGCGCTTCCAGAGCGTGATGTTCGACAAGGACACGCTGATCGTGTCGTACGACCCGCGTCGCGGCGAAACCCGCGGCCCGCGCAAGAAGGACATGGACTACAAGGCCAAGGGCCTGGGCGACTGCATCGACTGCACCATGTGCGTGCAGGTGTGCCCGACCGGCATCGACATCCGCGACGGCCTGCAGATCGAGTGCATCGGCTGCGCCGCCTGCATCGATGCCTGCGACACCATCATGGACAAGATGGAGTACCCGCGCGGGCTGATCAGCTACACCACCGAGCACAACCTGTCGGGGCAGAAGACGCACATGCTGCGCCCGCGCCTGATCGGCTACTTCGTGGTGCTGCTGGTGATGATCGGCCTGCTGGCCACCGCCTTCCTCATGCGCCCGCTGGTGGGCTTCGACGTGAGCAAGGACCGCGTGCTGTACCGCGAGAACGCCCAGGGCCGCATCGAGAACGTGTACAGCCTCAAGGTGATGAACAAGGACCAGCGCGACCACGTGTACGTGCTCGATGCCTCCGGCCTGCCGGACCTCAAGCTCGAAGGCGCGCGGGAGATCCGCGTGGCGGCCGGCGATATCGTCAGCCTGCCGGTACAACTGTCGATGGCACCGGAAGATCTGCCTTCGACTGCCAACGAAGTCACCTTCACCCTCAAGGACGCCGACGACAACGGCACCCAGGTCGAAGCCAAGAGCCGTTTCATCGGCCCCAACATTCGCTAAGAGAGTAGAGACATGCCTGCAAACGCCTCCAGCCCCTGGCACCACCACCTCTGGCCGTGGATCATCATCGGCGTGCTGGCCACGTCGGTGACCTTGAGCCTGACCATGGTGACCATCGCGGTGAACAACCCGGACAACCTGGTCAACGACAACTACTACGAGGCTGGCAAGGGCATCAACCGCTCGCTGGACCGCGAGCTGCTGGGGCAGAGCCTGAAGCTCAAGGCCAGCGTGCACCTGGACGAGCTGACCGGCGAAGTGGACCTGCGCCTGAGCGGTGACAGCCAGCCGCAGACCCTGGAGCTGAACCTGATCTCGCCGACCCAGCCGGAGAAGGACCGCAAGATCATGCTGACCCGCAGCGAAAGCGAGCCCGGGCGTTACCTGGGGCAGTTGAGCGACAAGGTCGAGGGCCGGCGTTTCGTCGAGCTGCTGGGTACCGAAAAGGGCCAGGTATGGCGCCTGTTCGAAGAAGAGCAAGTGGCGCACGACACCACGCTGATGCTGGGTGACGAGGCGCTGCAAGGGGCTGAACACCTCGAGAAATGAGTCGACTGCAATCGCGGGTCAAGCCCGCTCCCACAGGGTTTTCGGTGCTCAGACACCCTGTGGGAGCGGGCTTGACCCGCGACAAGGTCACCACCCATCTGCGATAGATAACAATGACCAGCCCCACGCCTTGCTACCACTGCGCCCTGCCCGTCCCGGCCGGCAGCCACTTCACCGCCGTGGTACTCGGCGAACCCCGTGCATTCTGCTGCCCCGGCTGCCAGGCCGTGGCCGAAGCCATCGTCGCCGGCAACCTGGAAAGCTACTACCAGCACCGCAGCGAAGCCAGCGCCAACCCCGACGCGCTGCCCGTGCAACTGGTCGACGAACTGGCCCTGTACGATCGCAGCGACGTGCAGAAGCCTTTTGTGCGCCACACCGGCGAACTCGCTGAAACCACCCTGATGATCGAAGGCATCAGTTGCGCCGCCTGCGGCTGGCTGATCGAAAAGCACCTGCGCAACCTGCCGGCGGTGGCCGAGGCGCGACTGAACCTGTCCAACCATCGCCTGCAGGTGCAATGGGCCGACAGCCAGCTGCCGCTCTCGCAACTGTTGGGTGAACTGCGCCATATCGGCTACGCCGCCCACCCCTACCAGGCCGACCGCGCCGCCGAGCAACTGGCCAGCGAGAACCGCACCGCCCTGCGCCAGCTCGGCGTGGCCGGCCTGCTGTGGTTCCAGGCCATGATGGCAACCATGGCCACCTGGCCCGAGTTCAACATCGACCTGAGCCCGGAGCTGCACACCATCCTGCGCTGGGTGGCACTGTTTCTCACCACGCCCATCGTGTTCTACAGCTGCGCGCCGTTCTTCAAGGGGGCCGCCCGCGACCTGCGCACCCGCCACCTGACCATGGACGTCTCGGTGTCGCTGGCCATCGGCTTGGCCTACTTCGCCGGCATCTGGACCGCCATCACCGGCAGCGGCGAGCTGTATTTCGATGCGGTGGGCATGTTCGCGCTGTTCCTACTGGCCGGGCGCTACCTGGAACGCCGTGCCCGCGAGCGCACCGCCGCAGCCACCGCGCAACTGGTCAACCTGCTGCCGGCCTCGTGCCTGCGCCTGGATGCCGACGGCAACAGCCAGCGCATCCTGCTGCGCGAGCTGCAGACCGGCGACCGGGTCCTGGTACACCCGGGCGCGGTGCTGCCCGCCGACGGGCGCATCATCGACGGCCAGTCGAGCGTCGACGAATCGCTGCTGACCGGCGAGTACCTGCCGCAACCGCGCCAGCGCGGCGATGCGGTGACGGCCGGCACGCTGAACATCGAGAGCGTACTGACCGTGCAGGTACAGGCCCTGGGCCAGGACACCCGACTGTCGGCCATCGTGCGCCTGCTCGAACGCGCCCAGTCGGAAAAACCTCGCCTGGCCGAGATCGCCGACCGTGCCTCGCAGTGGTTCCTGCTGTTCTCGCTGGTGGCCGCCGCGGCCATCGGCCTGCTGTGGTGGGAACTGGACCCCTCGCGGGCGTTCTGGATCGTGCTGGCCATGCTGGTCGCCACCTGCCCCTGCGCACTCTCGCTGGCCACCCCCACCGCGCTCACCGCGGCCACCGGCACGCTGCACAAGCTCGGCCTGCTGCTCACCCGCGGCCATGTGCTGGAGGGCCTGAACCAGATCGACACGGTGATTTTCGACAAGACCGGCACCCTCACCGAGGGGCGCCTGACATTGCGCGCCATCCGCCCGCTGGGGACGCTGGACGCCGACCAGTGCCTGACCCTCGCCGCCGCCCTCGAAAGCCGCTCCGAGCACCCGATCGCCCGGGCCTTCGGGCGCACCATCACGGTCGCCGACGACGTGCAGAGCACGCCGGGGCTGGGTCTTGAGGGGCAGGTGGAGAACCGCCGCCTGCGCATCGGCCAGGCCAACTTCGTGTGCGCCCTGAGCCACAGCGCAGCGCCGGCGATGCCCGACGAACCCGGGCAGTGGCTGCTACTGGGCGACAGCCACGGGCCGCTGGCCTGGTTCGTGCTCGACGACCGCCTGCGCCACGACGCCGCCGACCTGCTGGCAGCCTGCCGTGCCCGCGGCTGGCAGACCCTGCTGCTGTCGGGCGACAGCTCGCCGATGGTGGCCAGCGTCGCCGCCGAGCTGCGCATCGACCAGGCCGTCGGCGGCCTGCGCCCGGACGACAAGCTGCAACGGCTCAAGGCCCTGCAGGCCAAGGGACACAAGGTGCTGATGCTGGGTGACGGGGTCAACGACGTGCCGGTGCTGGCCGCGGCCGACATCAGCATTGCCATGGGCTCGGCCACCGACCTGGCCAAGACCAGCGCCGATGCGGTGCTGTTGTCCAACCGCCTGGAGGCGCTGGTGCAGGCTTTCGGCCTGGCGCGCCGCACGCGCCGGATAATCATCGAGAACCTGCTGTGGGCTGGCCTGTACAATGGCCTCATGCTGCCGTTCGCCGCACTGGGCTGGATCACTCCGATCTGGGCGGCGGTCGGCATGTCGGTCAGTTCGCTGATCGTGGTGCTCAACGCCCTGCGCCTTACGCGCATCCGCGAGCTGCCTGCCACCGCCCCTATCGTCGACGCCGCACACCCCGCGACGGCCTGACCCGGAGACCCCATGCCCGCGCTCTACGTCATGATTCCCGCCGCGCTGCTGATCGTCGCGATTGCCGTGTACATCTTCTTCTGGGCCGTGGACAGCGGCCAGTACGACGACCTCGAAGGCCCGGCCCACAGCATCCTGTTCGACGACCAGGACCCCAAGCACCAGGCCGCCCTGGACCAGGCCGAGCCGCGCAAGCCCGACGACAGCGGCGCCCCGCCCCATGCTTGACCTGTTGCCGCTGCTGAGTTCGGCGCTGATCCTCGGCCTGCTGGGGGGCGGCCACTGCCTGGGCATGTGCGGCGGCCTGATGGGCGCACTCACCCTGGCCATCCCCAAGGCGCAGCGCAGCCGGCGCTTTCAGCTGCTGCTGGCGTACAACCTGGGGCGCATCCTCAGCTATGCCGCTGCCGGCCTGCTGCTGGGCCTGGCCGGCTGGGCGGTGGCGGGCGGACCGCTGGCCACCGGCATGCGCGTGCTCGCGGCGCTGCTGCTGATCAGCATGGGCCTGTACCTGGCCGGCTGGTGGAGCGGCCTGACCCGCATCGAAAGCCTGGGGCGCGGCCTGTGGCGGCACATACAGCCGGTGGCCAATCGCCTGCTGCCGGTGTCGAGCCTGCCGCGCGCGCTGCTGCTGGGCGCGCTGTGGGGCTGGTTGCCGTGCGGGCTGGTGTACAGCACCCTGCTGTGGGCCGCCAGCCAGGGCAACGCCACCCACAGCGCCCTGCTGATGCTGGCCTTCGGCCTGGGCACCTGGCCGGTGCTGCTGGCCACGGGGCTGGCCGCCGAGCGCACCAGCGCCCTGCTGCGCAAGCGCGGGGTACGCGTGACGGGGGGCCTGCTGGTGATCCTGTTCGGCCTGTGGACCCTGCCGGGGCCGCACCAGCACTGGCTCATGGGGCACTGAACACCCGTTGATACAAATCAACACGCCCTGACACAACGCTCCCTAGACTCCGGACACTGCCGCCATTCCAGGGACTGCCACCATGCTCGACGCCCTCCACTGGGACCCCGACCTTATTCGCCGTTACGATCTGGCGGGCCCGCGCTACACCTCCTACCCGACCGCCGTGCAACTGCACAGCCAGGTCGGCTCGTTCGACCTGTTGCACGCCCTGCGTGACAGCCGCCGCGCCGCGCGCCCGCTGTCGCTGTACGTGCACGTGCCGTTCTGCGCCAACATCTGCTACTACTGCGCCTGCAACAAGGTGATCACCAAGGACCGCGGCCGCGCCCAGCCCTACCTGCAGCGCCTGGAGCAGGAAATCCAGCTGATCGCCTGCCACCTGGACCCGCGCCAGACCGTGGAGCAGTTGCACCTGGGCGGCGGTACACCGACGTTCCTCAGCCACGCCGAACTGCGCCAGCTGATGACGCACCTGCGTCAGCACTTCAACCTGCTGGATGATGATTCGGGCGACTACGGCATCGAGATCGACCCGCGCGAGGCCGACTGGTCGACCATGGGGCTGCTGCGCGAACTGGGCTTCAACCGTGTCAGCCTGGGCGTGCAAGACCTCGACCCGGTGGTGCAACGGGCCATCAACCGCCCGCAAAGCCTGGAGCAGACCCGCGCGATCATCGAGGCCGCGCGCACCCTGCAGTTTCGCTCGATCAACCTCGACCTGATCTACGGCCTGCCCAAGCAGAGTACCGAAGGCTTTGCACGCACCGTCGAGGAAGTGATCAAGCTGCAGCCCGACCGCCTCTCGGTGTTCAACTATGCGCACCTGCCCGAGCGTTTCATGCCCCAGCGGCGCATCGACAGCAGCGACCTGCCGGCGCCTGCGCTGAAACTGGAAATGCTGCACAACACCATCGAGCAGCTGACCGAGGCAGGCTATCGCTACATCGGCATGGACCATTTCGCCCTGCCCGACGACGAACTGGCCATTGCCCAGGAAGAGTCGACCCTGCAGCGCAACTTCCAGGGCTACACCACCCACGGCCACTGCGACCTGATCGGCCTCGGCGTGTCGGCCATCAGCCAGATCGGCGACCTGTACTGCCAGAACAGCAGTGATCTGAACGAATACCAGAACACCCTCGGCGCCTCGCAGTTGCCCACCAGTCGCGGCCTGATCTGCAACGAGGACGACCGCATCCGCCGCGCGGTGATCCAGCAGCTGATCTGCCATTTCGAACTGGAGTTCGAGACCATCGAGCGCGCCTTCACCCTCGATTTTCGCGGTTACTTCAACGCGCAGTGGCCTGCCCTGCTGGGCATGGCCAAGGACGGCCTGATCAGCCTGGATGCCAACGGGATCAAGGTGTTGCCGGCGGGGCGCCTGCTGGTACGCTCGGTATGCATGGTGTTCGATGCCTACCTGGACCTGCACAACCGCCAGCGGTTTTCGCGGGTGATTTGAATCAGCCCATCAACTCGAACACCTTCGCGACCTGATCAAGGCTCAGGTTCTCCTGCTTCATGGCCTTGTTCAGGTTGGCGGTGGCGGTGGTGATTGCCCCCGTCAGCGTGGCGATCTCACCCTGCAGCGATGAGACCTTTTGCCGCATCTGCTCGGGGGTCAGGGAGTTGTCTCGCATGACGGCCTGCATCTGCTGCATCTTTTCAGCCAGTTGCTGCTGCAGCTTGCGGATGGTCTTGAGGGTCTGCTGGATGGTCTGGGGCAGACCGCTTTCCTCGATGTCCTTGTTGCCGCCGCTGCTTTTGGACGCCTGCAGGCCCGCCAGGGACAGGTTGACCCTGACCCCCTCCTTGGCAGGAGCCTCGGCCGGTTGGGCGCTCTGGGCACCGTCGACATTGGTCTTGGCGACAGGGGGTTTGAGCTGGGTTGCAGCGCTATTCAGAGGATTTGAATCGATAGAGAGCATGGACAGTCTTTCCTGTTAAGGACACTATTCCAGGTCATCGGCCAAACATCGCCGATCTTGAGCCCAGCACGCACCAAAAGCGCGCACGCTGGCCTGAACCCGGCCGTCTGAGTTACCCTTACGGCTTATGTGTGCTTTCCCCAGAAGGATCGAATGAAAATGTCCGAGCCAGTTAAACTGCGCCCTCACAACCAGGCCCATTGCAAGGATTGCAGCCTGGCGCCCTTGTGCCTGCCTCTTTCGCTGAATCTGGAAGACATGGACGCACTGGACGAAATCGTCAAGCGCGGGCGTCCGTTGAAAAAAGGCGAGTTTCTGTTCCGCCAGGGCGACAACTTCGGCTCGGTTTACGCCGTGCGCTCCGGCGCCCTGAAGACCTTCAGCCTGAGCGACGCGGGCGAGGAGCAGATCACCGGCTTCCACCTGCCCAGCGAACTGGTCGGGCTGTCGGGCATGGACACCGAGGCCTACCCGGTATCGGCGCAGGCCCAGGAAACCACTTCGGTGTGCGAGATCCCCTTCGAGCGCCTGGACGAGCTGTCGGTGCAACTGCCGCAGCTGCGTCGCCAACTGATGCGGGTGATGAGCCGCGAGATTCGCGACGACCAGCAGATGATGCTGCTGCTGTCCAAGAAGACTGCGGACGAGCGCATCGCCACCTTCCTGGTCAACCTGTCGGCGCGCTTTCGCGCACGCGGCTACTCGGCCAACCAGTTCCGCCTGAGCATGTCGCGCAACGAGATCGGCAACTACCTGGGCCTGGCGGTGGAAACCGTGTCACGGGTGTTCACGCGCTTCCAGCAGAACGGCCTGATCGAGGCCGAAGGCAAGGAAGTACGCATCATCGACCCGATTCAGCTGTGCGCCCTGGCCGGCGGCTCGCTGGACAGCTGACACCTGGCGCAGCAGGTATACTGGCTGGCGTTTGCCCTTCAGGATACCTGCCCCATGCCGACCGATGCGTTCGACCTCAAATCCCTGATCCGCCCGGTAACGGACTTTCCCAAGCCGGGGGTGATCTTTCGCGACATTACCCCGCTGTTCCAGTCCCCTCGGGGCCTGCGCCACGTTGCCGACCAATTCATCGAACGCTATGTCGAGGCTGACTTCAGCCATGTCGGGGCGCTGGATGCGCGCGGCTTCCTGATCGGCTCGATCATTGCCCACCAGCTCAACAAGCCGCTGATCCTGTTTCGCAAGCAGGGCAAGCTGCCGGCCGATGTGCTGGCCGAGGGTTACCAGACCGAATATGGCGAGGCGTTTCTGGAAGTGCATGCCGACAGCCTGTGCGAGGGCGATGCGGTGCTGATCATGGATGACCTGATCGCCACCGGCGGCACCCTGCTGGCAGCGGCCAGCCTGATACGGCGCATGGGGGCGGCCGTGTTCGAGGCGGCGGCGATCATCGACCTGCCGGAGCTGGGCGGCTCGCAGAAGCTGCAGGCGGCAGGGGTGCAGACGTTCTGCCTGACCGAGTTTTCGCTCAGCGAATATTGAGCGCGCACTGACCCCTTCGCCAGCAAGGCTGGCTCCTACAAAGGCCGCATGCTCTTGTAGGAGCCAGCCTTGCTGGCGAAGGGGCCCCGCACGCTCACAGCGCGATTGGTTTACGCCCCGCGAACGAATGCGCCAGCGTTCCGCCATCCACCAGTTCCAGCTCCCCGCCCAGCGGCACACCATGGGCGATGCGTGAAGCCACCAGCCCCTTGTCCGCCAGCAGCTGCGCGATGTAATGCGCCGTGGCCTCCCCTTCCACCGTGGGGTTGGTGGCCAGGATCACCTCGGTGAAGCTGCCCTGCTCGGCAATGCGCGCCAGCAACTGCGGAATCCCGATGGCCTCCGGCCCCAGGCCGTCCAGTGGCGACAGATGCCCCTTGAGCACGAAGTAGCGGCCGCGATAACCGGTCTGCTCCACCGCGTACACGTCCATCGGCCCCTCCACCACGCACAGCAGGGTGTCGTCACGCCGTGGGTCGGCGCACTGCGGGCACAGCTCCTGCTCGGTCAGGGTGCGGCACTGACGGCAATGCCCCACCCCCTCCATGGCCTGGCTCAACGCCTGGGCCAGGCGCACGCCGCCGCTGCGGTCACGCTCCAGCAGTTGCAGGGCCATGCGCTGGGCGGTTTTCTGACCCACACCCGGCAGCGTGCGCAAGGCGTCGATCAGTTGGCGAATCAAGGGGCTGAAGCTCATGGTAAAAGGCCTGGCAGATCATCGGTTGAACGGAAAAACGACGATGGGAGCGACAACCGACTGGCTGTGCTCCCACCGAGGGTCACGCAGGCAATGCCTCAGAACGGCATCTTGAAGCCCGGCGGCAGTTGCATGCCGGCGGTCATGCCGCCCATCTTTTCCTGGCTGTTGGCCTCGACCTTGCGCACCGCATCGTTCACGGCCGCAGCGATCAGGTCTTCCAGCACTTCCTTGTCTTCCTGCATCAGGCTGTCGTCCAGGCTGATGCGCTTGACGTCATGGCGACCGGTCATCACCACGCTGACCAGGCCGGCGCCCGATTGGCCGGTCACTTCGGCGTTGGCCAGCTCTTCCTGCATCTTGGCCATTTTTTCCTGCATCTGCTGTGCCTGCTTCATCAGGCCGGCCATGCCACCTTTCATCATGGGAATCACCTCGGTATCAAGTTACTTGGCACACCGCGGCAGACCGCGGTGCTGGGGTAAACGGATTAGTCGCCCTGGGCCACCAGGGCGTCGACAGGTTCAATAGTATCGTGACGCACGGTGGCGCCGAACTGCTGGATCATCTGCTGGATGAACGGATCGTTCTCGATCGACGCCTCGGCCTCGCGCTGACGGTCGGCACGCTTGCGCGATGCGGCCTGGGCCGGGGTTTCCTGCTCGGGGCGTATCAGCTCGATGCTCAGGTTCAGGGTACGCCCAAGGTGCTGGTTGAGCGCATCGTTCAGGCGCCGCTGCTGGGTGGCGTTGAACAGGGCGCTGTGCGCCGGGTCCAGGTGCAGCAGCCAGTTGTCGCCGTCCATCGCGATCAGCGTGCAGTTGGCGGCGATGCTGGCGGTCATGCCCGAAATCGGCAGCAGCGGGAACATCTCCAGCCATTGCAACGCCAGGCCGGTGGCCGGTTGCGCAGCAGGCTCTGGCTCGGGCTCCGGTGCAGGCTCCGGCGCGGTCTCGCTGGCCAGCTCGTCCAGGTAGCTGTAGCCCACCGGGTCGATCTCGGCGTCGTAGTAATCTTCGTCCAGCGGTGGCTCGTCGTCGCGCTCCATGCCCGCCGGGCTATAGCTGGCGTGGTCGGCGATCGGTGGCTCATCGTGATGCGCGATGGCCGGCGCGGGCGCGGCTGGCACGGGCGCAGCAATCGCCTCGGGTTCAGGTTCGGGCTGCGGCTCGGGTTCCGGTTC
Source organism: Pseudomonas sp. MF6396 (assembly GCF_002018915.1). Classification (NCBI taxonomy): domain Bacteria; kingdom Pseudomonadati; phylum Pseudomonadota; class Gammaproteobacteria; order Pseudomonadales; family Pseudomonadaceae; genus Pseudomonas; species Pseudomonas sp. MF6396. Next base: position 67,699 of record NZ_MVOK01000008.1, read on the forward strand.
GGGTTCAGGCGCCGCAGCGAGTTCGGGCGCAGGCGCGGCCGGCTCGTTCCAGGGCAGGTCGACCTCGGGCACGGGCGGCTCGGCAACCTGCGCTTGCAGTACTGGCGCAGCCTGCACCGGCGGCTCGGGTTCGGGCTGCGGGCGGGCAACAGGTTCGGCAACGGGCGTGGGCACGACCGGTGCAGCCACCACCGGCGCGGCGACCGCTGCCACCGCGGGTGGGGAGTCAGCTGTGGCCTGGCTGATCCCCGTCGACTTTAGCGTCGGTGTCGGCGCATCGACGGTGTCGGCCGGGCGGAACGCCAACATGCGCAACAGCACCATCTCGAAGCCGCCACGCGGGTCGGGGGCCAGCGGCAGATCGCGCCGGCCGATCAGGCCCATCTGGTAATAGAACTGCACATCTTCGGCCGGCAGAGCGCCGGCCAGCGCCAGCACGCGGTCACGATCACCCTGGCCGTTGTCCACCGCCTCGGGCAGCGCCTGGGCCACCGCCACGCGGTGAAGCACATTGAGCATTTCAGACAGCACGCCGTTCCAGTCCGGCCCCTGCTCGGCCAGGTGCCGCACGGCTTCGAGCAGGGCTCGTGCGTCCCCTTCGAGCAGGGCCTGGAGCACGCCATAGACCTGGCCGTGATCGAGGGTGCCGAGCATCGCGCGCACATCCGCCGCCAGCACCTTGCCTTCGCCAAAGGCGATGGCCTGGTCGGTGAGGCTCATGGCATCGCGCATCGAACCGTCGGCGGCGCGGCCCAGCAACCACAGGGCGTCGTCTTCGAACGGCACGTTCTCGACCCCAAGCACATGGCTCAGGTGCTCGACCACCCGCTCGGGGGTCATGTTCTTGAGCGAGAACTGCAGGCAGCGCGACAGGATGGTGGCGGGCAGCTTCTGCGGGTCGGTGGTGGCAAGAATGAACTTGACGTAGGGCGGCGGCTCTTCAAGCGTCTTGAGCAAGGCGTTGAACGAGTGGCTGGAGAGCATGTGCACTTCGTCGATCAGGTAGACCTTGAAGCGCCCGCGGCTTGGCGCGTACTGCACGTTGTCGAGCAGCTCGCGGGTATCCTCGACCTTGGTGCGGCTGGCGGCGTCGATCTCGATCAGGTCGACGAAGCGCCCCTCGTCGATCTCGCGGCACACCGAACAGGTGCCGCACGGTGTCGAGGTAATGCCGGTTTCACAGTTGACGCATTTGGCGATGATGCGCGCGATGGTGGTCTTGCCCACCCCGCGGGTACCGGTGAACAGGTAGGCGTGGTGCAGCCGCTGGTTGTCCAGCGCGTTGATCAGGGCCTTGAGCACATGGGTCTGGCCGACCATTTCGCGGAACGAGCGCGGACGCCATTTACGTGCAAGAACCTGATAACTCATCGAAAACCGTCGGATAGATAGACCAAAGACCGCTAATCCTAGCGGAGCAGGGGCAAAAATGCATCCGCCGTGCATGGGCACGCCGGCCAGTCACCGTTGATCGGACAACGGCCCGGGCTGGCCGGTTGCCTGTCCTCTGACTGAACACGCGCCAGGCAAAGCTTGGTAACCTATGTGCCAATCGTGAAACAAACTGATATATGTCAGCACGACTTATCAGTCATTTCCTACAAGCTAGGCTAAGCTTTATGCCGTTCGTGCCGACCTTGTTCAAGAACGGCATCCATCGTGCAGATGCGCTGCACAGGCAGCGACAAAATAGTCAAACTTATGGCGGTATTTTTTTAACTCGGCGAAAATGCGAAAAACCAGCCCAGAAATAAACAAAATATTGACACTATCAGTTTGATATCACACATTAGCATCCTAGCAGTGTGACAGACCTTATCTGCCCCAGCAGTTGATCAGATAGCCGTAGGCCGGGATTACACATATGAGTCATGCAGACGACATTGGAAATCTGTTCACCAGGTTTGGGGCAAGTGCGGACAGCTATAAAGAAATCGACACCGAGTTCGAATACTTCGAACCCGCGCTGACGGTGGCTGAACCGATCACACCTGCTGCCGCGCCCGAGCCGGTTGCCCCGGTGGCCGCGACCCTGGCGGCCCTGAAGCTGCCGCCGACCCTGGCATCGGTGCCTGCGCCGGTACAGGCACCAGCTCCTGCGCCGGCAGTCGTTGCGGTGCCCGCGCCCGTGAAGCGTATACCGCCCGCTCCCGAACCGGCTGCACAGCCCGCCGGCGCCCCCCTGTCGCTGCGTGAACAACTCGAAGCGGCGGCTCGCCTGCGCCATGCCACGGCCCAGGGGCTGAATCAGGGTGCACTGGAGCATGCCATGCACAAACCGGCACCGACACGCCCCCAGGCCAGCATCATCGCTGTGGTTTCGGCCAAGGGTGGTGTGGGCAAGACCACCTTTGCCGCCGCGCTGGCCAAGCTGCTGGAGCGCCCGCACGGTCGCGTGGTGGCACTGGACCTGGACCCGCAGAACAGCCTCGCCAGCCAACTGATGCTGCCGCGTACCGCCCCCGGTCTGAGCCAGGCTACCGACAGCGACGAACCCTGGAGCATCCACTGCCACCCGGTGCCCGACTCGACCGCCGAATGCCTGCCATTCGGGCACGCCGACGCCACCCAGTTGCGCAGCCTGGAGCAGCGCCTGGCCAACCAGCCTGGCTGGCTACTGCAGCAATTGGCAACGCTGGCACTGACACCCGCTGACGTACTGATCATCGACATGCCCACCGGCGCCACCCCATGGCTTGCGCCAGTGCTGGAGATGGCCGACCAGGTGGTGGCCCTGACCCTGCCGACTCCAGCCGCCTACCGCGTGCTGGATGAACTGCAGGCCTGGCTTGCGCCCCTGCACCAGCGCAGCCCCGCGCCGCGCTGCGGCTACCTGATCAACAAGGTCGACCCCACCCGCGCGCTGGACCTGGACATGTGCCAGGTACTGCGCCAGCGCATCGGTCGCGAGCTGCTGGGCATGGTCCGTCTCGACCACAGCCTGGACGAAGCCCAGGCCTTCGAATTCGATCCGTTCGTCAAGGTGCCCGACAGCCCTGCCTGCCAGGACCTGCGCGACGTGGCGCATGCCCTTGGCGCCCACCTCGCCCATCACCACCAACAGTCCGGTACCCCATGACCGCCCCCTTAGACCAGGCGTCTGCAGTGCAGGCGCCCAACACGGTTGCGCGCTTGAATGTCTGGCTCGAACGCTTCGGGCAATGGCCCGCCCCGGTGCTGCGCGCGCTGAAGATCGGTGCCGGCCTGATCGGCGCCCTGCTGCTAGTGGCCGTGGTCACCGCACCCCTGGAGCTGGAGCGTCAGTTCGCCTTCGCCGCCCTGTGCTTCGCCGGCCTGCTGATACTGCGCAAGCTGCCCGGGCGCCTGCCAGTGCTGGCCATGGTGGTGTTGTCGCTGGTGGCCACCCTGCGTTATGTGTACTGGCGCGTCACCGACACGCTGGGCTTCGACAGCTGGCTGGACATCGTGTTCGGCTACGGCCTGGTGGCAGCAGAGTTCTATGCCCTGGTGGTGCTGGCGTTCGGCTACATGCAGACCGCCTGGCCCTTGCAGCGCAAGCCCAAGATTCTTACCCAGGACCCCAAGGACTGGCCCACGGTGGATGTGTTCATCCCCACCTACAACGAAGCGCTGAGCATCGTGAAGCTGACGATCTTCGCCGCCCAGGCCATCGACTGGCCGCGCGACAAGCTGCGCGTGCACGTGCTGGATGATGGCCGCCGCGACGATTTTCGCGAGTTCTGCCGGCAGATCGGGGTCAACTACATCGTGCGCGCCGACAACGTCCACGCCAAGGCCGGCAACCTCAACGAGGCCCTGAAGGTCACCGACGGCGAGTACATCGCCATTTTCGACGCCGACCACGTGCCCACGCGCTCCTTCCTGCAGGTGGCGATGGGCTGGTTCCTGAAGGACCCGAAACTAGCCCTGCTGCAGACCCCGCACTTCTTCTTTTCGCCCGACCCGTTCGAGAAGAACCTCGACACGTTCCGCTCGGTGCCCAACGAGGGCGAGCTGTTCTACGGCCTGGTGCAGGACGGCAACGACCTGTGGAACGCCACCTTTTTCTGCGGCTCGTGTGCAGTGATCCGCCGCAGCCACCTGCTGGAAGTGGGCGGCGTGGCCATCGAGACGGTGACCGAAGATGCGCACACCGCGCTCAAGCTCAACCGCAAGGGCTACAACACCGCGTACCTGGCGATCCCCCAGGCTGCGGGCCTGGCCACCGAGAGCCTGTCGCGGCACATCAGCCAGCGCATCCGCTGGGCACGCGGCATGGCGCAGATCTTCCGTACCGACAACCCGTTCATCGGCAAGGGCCTGAGCTTCGGCCAACGCGTATGCTACGTGAACGCCATGCTGCACTTCTTCTACGGCCTGCCGCGCCTGGTCTTCCTGACCGCGCCGCTGGCGTACCTGATCTTCGGCGCGCAGATCTTCCACGCCTCGGCGCTGATGATCACCGCCTACGTACTGCCGCACATCTTCCACGCCAGCCTGACCAACTCGCGTATCCAGGGGCGCTTTCGCCATTCGTTCTGGAACGAGGTCTACGAGTCGGTGCTGGCCTGGTACATCATGCGCCCGGTACTGGTGGCGCTGATCAACCCCAAGCTTGGCGGCTTCAACGTGACCGACAAGGGCGGCATCATCGACAAGGAATACTTCGACTGGGAGCTGGCGCGCCCCTACATCATCCTGCTGACCCTGAACCTGATCGGCATGGTGTTCGGTGTGGTGCAACTGATCTGGGGCGACCCGGCCGCAGCCATCACCATCATCATCAACCTGGCCTGGACGATCTACAACGTGATCATCACCAGCGCTGCCGTTGCGGTTGCCAGTGAAACCCGCCAGGTGCGTTCCGAGCCGCGCGTGCGCGCCGAGCTGCCGATTCAGGTGCAGACCGCCGACGGCACCACCATCGACTGCACCACCGTGGACTTCTCGCAAAAGGGCGTGGGCTTCAAGCTTCCCGAGGGCCAGAGCCTGCACAAGGGCCAGGACATCCAGGTGATCCTGATGCGCAAGCAGCAGGCCTGCGTACTGCCGGCCACCGTGGTGTTCAGCCGTGGCGCCATGGTCGGGGTGCAGTTCAAGCCGCTGACCTTGCGCCAGCAGAGCGACTTCGTGCGCCTGACCTTCTCGCGGGCCGACACCTGGGCCGCAACCTGGGGTGGCAGCAAGCCCGACACCCCGTTGAGCGCCCTGCACGATGTGAGCCGCATCGGCGTGCGCGGCATCATGGACCTGGCCCAGGCGACCCTCAGCGCCTTGCGCCATCGTCGCTACAAGCGCAAGCAAGCCCCCACCCACCTCGAACCTTCGTTGGACTCGCAATGACCGTCATGCTTCATACCGACCAACAAGTGAACCTGTCGCGCCGTTCTCGCCGTCTGCTCGCCGGCTCGCTGCTGTGCCTGGGCAGCCTGCTGCAACCTGCCCAGGCCGATGAGGTCGCGGCCAGCGCAGCGGCGCCCGCCACGGAGCCCGCCGCCAGCGAAACGGCGCCGGCGGCACCGGATGCGGCTGGCGAAAAGTACCAGCTCAGCCTCAAGCAGCTGGGCAAGAACTACACCATGAGCCTGCGTGGCGTGGAGTCGACCGACACGGTCAACTTCGACGTGCGGGCCGACGAGGTGGTGACCGGCGCGCAACTGACCCTGCAATACACCTATTCGCCAGCGCTGCTCAGCGACCTCTCGCAGATCAACATCATGGTCAACGACGAAGTGGCCGCCAGCCTGCCGTTGCCCAAGGAAAACGCCGGCGTCCTGCAAAAGCAGGTGATCGACATTCCGCCGTACCTGATCACCGAGTTCAACCGGCTCGGCGTGCAGCTGATCGGCCACTACACCATGCAGTGCGAAGACCCGCTGCATTCGAGCCTGTGGGCCAAGATCAGCAACGAAAGCCAGCTGAGCCTGCAGGTCAAGCCGGTGGTGCTGCCCAACGACCTGGCCCTGCTGCCGCTGCCGCTGTTCGACCGTCGCGACCCACGCGCCCTGAGCCTGCCGTTCGTGTTTGCCGTAGCCCCCGACAACACCACCCTCGAAGCGGCGGGCGCGGTGTCGTCGTGGATCGGTGCACTGGCCAGCTACCGTGGCGCAAACTTCCCCACCAACCTGCACAGCCTGCCCGCCAGCGGCAACGCGGTGGTGCTGGTCAACACCGCCGAGGCCAACCAGGTCGAGGGCCTGACGCTGCCCGACCTCAAGGGCCCGACCCTGTCGCTGGTGAGCAACCCCAACGACCCGCACGGCAAGCTGCTGGTCATCGCCGGACGCGACAGCGCCGAACTCAAGCGCGCCGCCACCGCCCTGGTGATCGGCTACCGCAGCTTCTCCGGCCCCAGCGTGCAGATCGACACCGTCAATGCGCTGCAGCCACGCCAGCCGTATGACGCGCCCAACTGGCTGCCGACCGATCGCCCGGTGCGCCTTGGCGAGCTGATCGACCCGCGTCAGCTCAATGTGTCGGGCTACAACCCCGGCATGATCACCGTGCCGGTGCGCCTGCCACCCGACCTGTTCAACTGGCGCGAACAGGGCGCCCGGCTGGACCTCAAGTACCGCTACACCCCACAGCAGACCTCGTCCAACTCTTCGCTGCTGGTGAGCTTCAACGACACTTTCATCAAGTCGATGAACCTGCCCTCGATCGAGCGCCTGGGCGGCGGCGACAGCCTGCTGGCAGCCCTGAAGAAAGACGACAGCATCGCCCGCGAGGCGAGCATGCTGCTGCCGCTGGACTCGGTCGCCCTGCAGTCGCGCCTGCAGTTCCGCTTCATGTACGACTACATCAAGCAGGGTGAATGCCGCGACATCATCATCGACAACATGCGCGGCGCCATCGACCCGGACTCCACCCTGGACCTGAGCGGCTACGACCACTTCATCGCCATGCCCAACCTGGGCGTGTTCAAGGACAGCGGCTTCCCGTTCACGCGCCTGGCCGACCTGTCCGACTCGGCGGTGATCCTGCCCGACAACGCCGGCAGCGCCGACTGGAGCGCCTACCTCACCGTGCTCGGACGCTTTGGCGACTCCACCGGCTACCCGGCCACCGCCGTCACCGTGGCCCAGGCCGGCCAGGTCGATGCCCTGGCCGACAAGGACCTGCTGGTGCTGGCTTCCGGCGACAACCAGCCACTGCTCAAGACCTGGGCCGACTACCTGCCCAGCAGGACCCAGGACGCCAGGCATTACGTGGAGTTCTCCGACCTGCCGATGCGCCTGCGCGAATGGATCAGCCCCGATCCCAAGGCCAACCTGCGCGCTGCGCGCGGTGCGCTCACCTTCACCGGCGAGAACCGCAGCTCGTACGTCACCGGGTTCGAGTCGCCGCTCAAGAGCGGGCGCAGCGTGGTGGTGCTGTCCAGCCCGCAGCCGCAAAACCTGGTGGAGGTCACCGACGCCCTGATCGGCGGCGAACAGTACACCCAGGCACTGCAAGGCAGCCTTGTGGTGATCAACGGCAGGAATGTCGAATCGCTGGTGGCCGAGCAGGCTTACTACGTGGGGCACCTGGGGCCGTTCCGTTACATCCAGTGGCTGCTGTCCCAGCATGTACCGGCGCTGCTGCTGTTGACCCTGCTGGGGGTTGCCCTGGTCAGCCTGGTGGCGTTCTTCTCGCTGCGCGCCCAGGCCAAACGTCGCCTCAACATCGAGTAATCGCATGCCTCTGCCAACCGGACACACCGCACCGTTGCCCGCCAGGCGTTCGCGCTCGCTGCTGCGCCGCCTGCTGGGCGCCAGCGCCCTTACCCTGCTGCTGCCCGGCGTGAGCCAGGCCAACAGCTGCCAGGCCGACCCCTGGCCGTTGTGGCAGGTGTTTCGCCAGCACTTCGTGCAGCCCGACGGGCGCGTGCTCGATGCCAGCACGCCGCAGCAGCACAGCTCGTCCGAAGGCCAGTCCTACGCGATGTTCTTTGCCCTGGTGGCCAACGACCAGGCCAGCTTCGACAAGCTCTGGCTGTGGGCCAGCAACAACCTTGCCGGTGGCGACATCAAGCAGAACCTGCCGGGGTGGATCTGGGGCCTGGACGACAAGGGCCAGTGGCGCCTGCTGGACCACAACTCGGCCTCGGACGCCGACCTGTGGTTCGCCTACGCGCTGAGCGAGGCCGCGCGGCTGTGGAACACCCCGGCCTACAACGCCCAGGCTGCCCAGCTGCTGGCCAATATCAAGGCCCGCGAAGTGGCCGAGCTGCCGGGCCTGGGCATGATGCTGCTGCCCGGCGTGGAGGGCTTTGCCAAGCCCGATCACTTCTGGCAGCTCAACCCCAGCTACCTGCCGGTGCCTGTGCTGCGACGCCTGGCGGTGGTCGACCCCAAGGGGCCGTGGAGCCAGATCGCCCGCAGCACCGCCAGCCTGATCAAGGGCGTGAGCCACAACGGCTATGTGGCCGACTGGGTGGGCTACCGTGGCACCGGCCCGGACAAGGGCCTGTTCGTGATCGACCCGGTCAAGGGCGAAACCGGCAGCTACGACGCCATCCGCACCTACCTGTGGGCCGGCATGACCCCGGCCAAGGACCCACTGGCCAAGCCGATCCTCGACAGCCTCGACGGCATGGCACGCAGTGTCGCGACCCACGGCGTACCGCCAGAGAAAGTGCAGGTGCAGGCCAATACCAGCAGCGGCGATGGCCCGTTCGGCTTTTCTGCCGCCCTGCTGCCGTATTTCAAGGCGCGCCAGCAACCCTGGCTGCAGGAGCAGCAGCGTGCCCGTGTCGACCAGCTGATGAGCAAAAGCCTGAGCCCCGAAGCGCTGCAGGCCAGACAACCCCCTTACTACGACTTCGTGCTGAGCCTGTTCGCCCTCGGCTTCATGGATGATCGTTACCACTTCCTCGACGACGGGAAGCTGCAACCACTCTGGGAGACTTCATGCCCTCGCGCCGCCAAACCCTAGCCATTGGGGTGCTTGCCGCCCTGATCCACAACAGCAGCTTTGCCGAGCTCAGCGAGAACGGCAAGGTCCTGCTGGAACAGGGTCAATACTGGCAGGCCCGCAAAGACACCACCCGCGCCACCGAGGCATGGCGCAAGCTGCTGCTGATCGATCCGCAGCAGGCCGACGCGTTGTACGGCCTTGGCCTGCTGGAGCTTGATGGCAATCGCCCGCAGGGCGCCAAGCGCTACCTCGACCAGCTCAGGCAGGCGCACCCCGGCGAGCGTCAGACCCTGTTGCTGCAACAGGAGATCGCCCTGCACAGCGCCGATAACACCGCGCAACTGGAGCAGGCCCGCCAACTCGCCGAATCGGGCGAGCTGGATCAGGCCGTGGCGGCATACCGCACGCTGTTCGGTGGCAGTGCACCGCAGGGCGAGCTGGGCCTGGAGTTCTACAGCTACCTGGGCTACACCGCCACCGGCTGGCAGGAAGCGCGCCAGGGCCTGGAGCGCCTGCAGGGCCAGTCGCCGGACAACCCCAAGATCAAGCTCAACCTGGCCAAGCTGCTGCTGCGCAACGAAAGCACGCGGGTGGAGGGCATTCGCCGGCTGGCGTCCTATGCCAACGACCCGGTGATCGGCAGTGAATCGATCGAGGGCTGGCGCCAGGGCCTGTCCTGGCTGGGTGCGCCGCGCCCCGCCGAGGTGCCGTTGTTCGATGCCTACCTCAAGGCCTACCCGGACGACGAAGAGATCCGCAACCAGCTCAAGAGCGGTGCCCGTGCCAGCCAGGCCAGCGCCGTCCAACGCCAGAACAGCCACCTGGTGCGCGGCTTCAAGGCGCTGGACGCCAACGACCTGCCCCAGGCCGAGCAGTCGTTCCAGGCCCGTTTGCGCGAGCAGGCGCAGGATGCCGACGCCCTCGGCGGGCTGGGCATCGTGCGCCAGCGCCAGGGCCGCCTGGGCGACGCCGATGCACTGTTCAAGCAGGCCATCAGCCGTGGCAACAGCAGCCGCTGGCAAAGCGCCCTGCAAGGCAACCGCTACTGGGTGCTGCTGGACCAGGCCAATGCCGCCCGCGACGCCGGCAATCTGCAAGACGCCCGCGAGCTGCTGCAACGCGCCATCGCGATGAACCCGCGCCCGGTGCAGGGGCCTGTCAGCCTGGCCGATCTGCAGGCCGCCCAGGGTCAGTTCGACAGCGCCGAAACCACCTATCGCCAGGCCCTGAGCCTGGATGCCGGCAACCCCGATGCGCTGCGCGGGCTGGTCAGCGTGCTGGCGCAGAACGGCAAGCTGGGCGAAAGCCAGCGCCTGATCGACGGGCTCAGCGATGCCCAGCGCGAACGCCTGGGCGACCTGCGCGTGCTGCGCGCGGCCATCGCCGTAGGCCAGGCCCGCGACGCCGAGCGCAGTGGCGACCTGGCCGGCGCTCGCAAGGCGCTGGAAGAGGCCGTGCGCAACGACCCGCAGAACGTGTGGGCGCGTTACGACCTGGCGCAGGTCTACCTCAAGAGCGATGCCTCCGGCAAGGCGCGCCAGACCATCGACGAGATGCTCAAGGCCAACCCGCAGCGGGCCGAGGCGCTGTATGCCAGCGCGCTGTTCTCCAGCCGCCTGGGCGAGTGGCAGTCGGCCCAGCGCAGCCTGGCGCAGGTGCCCGCGGCCCAGCGCAGCGCCGCCATGCACACCCTGGCCGAAGAGATCGAACTGCACCTGCTGACCCGCCAGGCGGCAGACCTGGCCAAACAGGGCCAGCGCCAACAGGCCATGAAGCTGCTGCAACGCGCCGAACCGGCAGCGGCCAACAACCCCGGCATGCTCTCGGCGCTGGCCGCGACCTATATCGATATCGGCCAGACCGAACATGCGCTGGGCATGCTGCGCACCGCCATTGCCCAGAGCAGCACGCCCTCCCCGTCCCTGCGCCTGGCCTATGCCGGCGCACTGCTCAAGGCCGGTGACGACGTGCAGGTGAACCAGATTCTGCGCGAGCTGCGCAGCCAGCCACTGCAGGCCGGCGACCAGCGCAGCTACGACGACCTGGTGTTCCAGTACACCGTGCGCCAGGCCGACCTGCTGCGTGAAAAGGGCGACCTGGTGGCCGCCTACGACACCCTCGCCCCGGCCCTGGCGCAACGCCCGCAAGACCCGCAGGCAGTGTCGTCGCTGGCGCGCATGTACCTGGACAACCGCAACCCGGCCAAGGCGGTGGAGCTGTTCACCCCGCTGCTGCGCCAGTACCCGGACAATGCCGACGTGCAGATGGGCGCCGCCCAGGCCTTCGTACAGGCCGGCGATGCCGACAAGGCCGAGCGCGCCGTTGAAAAGGCCCTGCAACTGGCCCCGCAGAACCCGCAGATTCTCACCAGTGCTGCCGGCTATTACCGTGGCCGCGGCAAGCTGGCCAAGGCCGAGCAGCTGTATGCCCAGGCCCTGGCCTTGCAGGCGCCGCCGGAGCAGAACGTGCTCAACCCCTTCGGCCAGGCGATTGCCGTCAACCCCTTCGTCGGCCAACCGGGCCAGCGCAAGCAGTCGCGCCTGAGCGAAACGGTGCTGGCCGAGATTCCCGAGCCGGCACAGACCCAGGTCAGCAGCCGCGCCAACGAGGCGTTCGACGCACCGGTGCTGCTGGCCAGTCGCGACAGCGAACCTGGCCTGCGCACGGCCAGCCAGGCCACGCCGCAGCTCGCCACGCCGGCACCGGTCGACCCGCGCGCCGCGCTGCAGACCGAGCTGGATACGATTCGCGAGGCGCGCAGCCCGCAGATCAAGCAGGGTGTCACCTTTCGCAGTAACGACAGCGAATCGGGGCTGGGCAAGATCACCGATGTAGAGGCGCCGCTGGAGATCAGTTTCCCCGTCGGCGACGATCGCATGGCCTTGCGCGTTACCCCGGTATCGCTCAACGCCGGAGGCGTGAGCAGCGACCCGGCGAATCGCTTCCGCTTTGGCGGCTTTACCGCCGAGCAAATTGCCAACCTGGCCAATGCTGGCACCGAAGCACAGATCGAGCAGGCAGCCTCCGACCTGTTCTTCGGCAGCACCGGCAAACAGAAGGATTCGGGCGTCGGCTTCGCGGTAGCCTATGAGAACCCGTCGCTAGGGCTCAAGAGCGACCTTGGCGTAAGCCCGGTCGGGTTCCTCTACAACACCGTTGTCGGCGGCATCAATCTGGATCGCCCGTTCAGCGAAGGCAGTAACTGGCGTTACGGGCTCAACCTGTCAAGGCGTTCCGTGACCGACAGCCTGACATCCTTTGCCGGTGCCCGCGACGCGCGCAGTGGTCTGGAATGGGGTGGTGTGACTGCCAACGGGGGTCGCCTGCAAGTGGGCTACGACAATCAGCGCTACGGCGTCTACGGCTACGGATCCTGGCACAAGCTGATCGGTCATAACGTCGACGACAATACCCGCACCGAACTGGGCAGCGGTATCTACTGGTACCTGCTGAACAACCAGGACCAGCGCCTGACTGCGGGCTTGAGCGTTTCGGGTACCCACTACGCCGAGAACCAGAGCTTCTTCACCTATGGTCACGGCGGCTACTTCAGCCCACAGAACTTCTTCTCCATCGCCATTCCGGTGAACTGGGCCCATCGCGGGCCGGACTGGAGCTACCAGGTCAACGGCTCAGTCGGCATGCAACATATCGAGCAGGACGGCGCACCTTACTTCCCGCGAGACCCGCGTCTGCAATCGGCGTTCGATCAGGCGTCGCAGCTTCTGGCTGAAAACGACGTCGACTTTCGCACCCGTTACTCATCTCAAAGCAAGACCGGCATCGGCTACTCGCTGGGCGCCAGTGGCGAATACCGGCTGGGCGATGGGTTCTTCTTCGGCGGCACCCTGGGTGTGGACAACGCCCGCGACTACCAGCAATGGACCGGTGGCCTGTACCTGCGCTACCTGTTCGACGACGGCCGCGGCGCCATGCCGTTGCCCGTCAACCCGTACCGTTCCCCTTATTCGAATTGATTTGCAGGAGTATCAACCATGGCTAGTTCACTTCTCGCAGGCCTGACCATTCTGATGATCGGCGACAGCCACCTGGCGACCCCCGATTACCTGATCAAGAGCCTGCACGACAACCTCGTGCAGCAAGGTGCCCAGGTGCACTCGCTGGGTATCTGCGGCGCCAATGCCGGCGACTGGCTCAAAGCCACCCCTGGCACCTGCGGCGGTGCCGAGCGCCGTGGCACCGAAAAGCCCGTGGTACTGGGCAGCAAGGCGGCCACCCGGCCGATCGGCGACCTGATCAAGGCCGACAAGCCGGACCTGGTGGTCGTGGTGATGGGCGACACCATGGCCAGCTACACCAAACCGGCCTTCCCCAAGGCCTGGCTGTGGCAGCAGACCACCAGCTTTGCCAAGGAAATCGCCAACACCGGGGCCAAGTGCGTATGGGTCGGCCCCAACTGGGGGACCGAAGGCGGCAAGTACGGCAAGACCTACGCCCGCGTCGAACTGACCTCCAAGTTCCTCGCCGCCAACGTGGCGCCGTGCGACTACGTCGACTCGCTCAAATTCTCCAAGCAAGGCGAGTGGGCCACGGTCGACGGTCAGCATTTGACCGCCCCGGGCTACCTGGCCTGGAGCAAGAAGATCAGCGAAGAGATCGTCAAGGCGCCGGTCGTGACGAGCATCAAGAAATGAAGCGCGCCCTGCACGCTGTACTGCTGGCCCTGCCCGCCGCCCTCGGCGCGGGCCTGGCCCAGGCCGAGATCGCGCTGTACCCCACCGGCCCCAGCGAAGACTCGGCGTTCTTGCGCTTCGTCAATGCGGCCCCCGGCACCCTGCAACTGGTGGCGGACGGCTCCAGGGCCAGCCTGCAGCTGGACGCGGCCAAACCGGTGTCGGCGTACCTGCCGGTACCGGCCAACAAGGCCATCAAGGGCACCCTGAGCCGTGACGGCCAGCGCTCGGCCCTGCAGCTGAGCGTTGCTCCTGGCGAATTCGCCACGGTAGTCGCCCTGCAGGACGCCAGCGGCATCCGGCAACGCGTGGTACGCGAGCAACCCGAGGACTTCAATGCGCTGAAGGCTTCGCTGGCCTTCGTCAACCTCGACCCTTCCTGCCAGGGCGCAAGCCTGCGCCCTGCCGGGCGCACGGCGGACCTGTTCAAGGACGCGCCAGAGGCCAGCGTGCAGCGTAGATCGATCAACCCGGTGAAGCTGTCGGTGCAACTGGTGTGCGCCAATGCCAACGTCGGCGGCCCGGTGGACCTGGGCGAACTCAAGGCCGGCGAGCGCTACAGCGTATTGCTGCTGCCCACGGCGAGCGGCCCGCAGCTTGTGCCCGTCACGGACACGCTCTCCAACTGATCGGACGTCTTCACCACCATGGTATTCGCCTCACTCGAGTTCCTGACGCTGTTTTTGCCGATCTTCATGCTGGTGTACGCGCTGAGCCGTCCGGCCTGGCGCAACGGCGTACTGCTGATCGGCAGCTGGCTGTTCTATGGCTGGCTGAGCCCGCTGTTCCTGCTGCTGCACATGGCGCTGACCGTGGTCGCGTGGGTTGGCGGGCTGCTGGTGAACCGCAGCCATGAGGACTCGCGCGGGCGCATACGCCTGCTGGCCGCGCTGATCGTGTTCAATACGCTGGTGCTGTGCTGGTACAAGTACGCCAACATCCTGGCCGCCAACTACAACGAGCTGATCACCTATTACGGTGCATTGCCGATGGAGTGGCAGCGGGTGGCGTTGCCGGCGGGGCTGTCGTTCATCGTGCTGCAGGCGATTTCCTACCTGGTGGATGTGCACCGCCATACCGTGCCGGTAGAGCGCAGTTTCGTGAACTTCGCCACCTACATCTCGATGTTCGGCCACTCGATCGCCGGCCCGATCATCCGCTACGACTGGGTACGCCGCGAGCTCAACCAGCGCTACTTCAACTGGCAGAACTTCTCGCTGGGCGCGCGCCGCTTCATGATCGGCATGTGCATGAAGGTGCTGGTGGCCGATACCCTGTCGCCGCTGGTGGACGTGGCCTTCCACCTGGACAACCCGTCGTTCCTGGACGCGTGGCTGGGCTGCCTGGCGTATTCGCTGCAACTGTTCTTCGACTTTGCCGGCTACAGCTGCATGGCCATCGGCCTGGGCCTGATGCTGGGCTTCCACTTTCCCGAGAACTTCAACCGCCCGTACCTGGCCAGCAGCATCCAGGACTTCTGGCGGCGCTGGCACCTGTCGCTGTCGAGCTGGCTGCGCGACTACCTGTACATCGCCCTGGGCGGCAACCGTCACGGCACCTGGAACACCTACCGCAACCTGTTCCTGACCATGGCCATTGCCGGCCTGTGGCATGGCGGGGACAGCTGGAACTACCTGCTGTGGGGCTCGGCCCACGGTATCGCGCTGTGCGTCGACCGGGCCTGGAGCCGTTCCAGCCTGCCGGCGATCCCCAAGGTGCTGTCGCACACCCTGACGCTGCTGTTCGTGTGCCTGGCCTGGACGCTGTTCCGCGCCCCGGACTTTCATACGGCGCTGTCGATGTACGCCGGCCAGTTCGGCCTGCACGGCTTTGCCCTGGGCGAGGCACTGGCAGCCACCGTACGCCCGGTGCACGGTCTGGCGGCGTTGCTGGGCGTGGCGTGCATCATCCTGCCGATCTGGCAGGCACGCGCCGAGCACCGCTTCGCCAGCCGCGCGTGGTTCGTGCATGCCGCTGCCCTGTGGCCCGTGGCCGGCTTCGTGCTGTCGTTCGCGTTGATCGCCAGCCGTGATTCGGTCCCCTTCCTGTACTTCCAGTTCTGATGACGATGAAGACACCTCCTCCCAGTACAGCGCCCACGCCCCCCAGTGCACTGGCCCTGCGCACCAGCCCGATCGCCGGCGTCACCCTGGCGCTGTTCCTGGGTGCCGGCCTGCTGTCGTGTGGCTGGCTGGTGGCCAGCGGCAAGCTCGAGCTGATGCCCGACAAGCACCTGTCCAATGGCCAGGTGCTGCACGGCGAAATCACCCACCGCATTGCCAAGGAGCTGGCCAAGGCGCCGCTGCCGAGCGAGGCCGCCGACCTGGAACGGGCCGGCAGCTGGCTGCTGCTGGGCGACACCGGGCCGCGGGTGCGGCCGGGCTGCACGCAGTGGCTGTTTCTGAGCGATGAACTCAAGCTCGACCGGCACGCGGCCGACAACGCCCAGGCCAAGGCCGATGCGGTGATCGCCCTGCAACGCAGCTTGCAGCAACGGGGTATCCGCCTGCTGGTGAGCGTGGTGCCGGACAAGAGCCGTATCGCCGCCAGCGAGCTGTGCGGGTTGACTCGCCCCACGGCCTCGCAGGCGCGCATCCAGCAGTGGGCGCAGAAACTCCAGGCGGCCGGCGTGACCACCCTGGACCTGACTGCCAGCCTGCAGCCGCTGGGCGCCAGTGCGTTCCTGCGTACCGATACCCACTGGAGCGAAGCCGGCGCCCAGGCCGCTGCCCAGGCCATTGCCGAGCAGGTCAAGGGCATGGGCTTGAGCGCCACCCCCAGCAAGACCTTCGACACCCGCCAGGAGCCTCTGGCACCGCGCCCCGGGGACCTGGTGCGGCTGGCCGGCATCGATTGGCTGCCAGTGGCCTTGCAGCCGCCACAGGAACAGGTGGCGCCAACGGTCATCACCGAGCGGGCCGAGGCCGTCAGCGATGCGGGCGATAATCTCGATGACCTGTTCGGCGACGACAACCTGCCGAACGTCGCGCTGATCGGCACCTCGTTTTCGCGCAACTCGAGCTTTGTCGGCTTTCTGCAACGTGCGCTGTCGGCGCCTGTGGGCAACTTCGCCAAGGACGGCGGCGAATTCTCCGGAGCCGCCAAGGCCTACTTCGACAGCCCGGCGTTCAGGCAGACGCCGCCACAGCTGGTGATCTGGGAGATACCCGAGCGCGACCTGCAGACGCCCTATGCGGGTGACGTGCAGCTGCCCTCCAAGCCATGACGCACCACGCCCGCTGCGCGCGTTGACACGGCGCGGCGGGCGCTGGCGACTGCTCAGGCAAGCTTTTTCAGATCTGCCGCTGAATCGAACGTGGTGAAGTGGTAGATGCCGTGGATCTTCTCCAGCTGGCAACACCAGCCCTCCTGCTCGCCGGCTTGCACCACGAACCTCAGTTCTTCGATACCCGCCATATTGGCGGCAGCTTCGAGCAGGGTCTTGACGCGCTTTTCGACAAGGGCGTCGTAGGCCAGTTCGTATGACTTCTCCCAGGTGGCGTCGGCATTGCGAAATCGCTTCCAGTTATCGTCCTTGAGCACCTTGCAAAAGGCCACGCGCTGAACTTCGCCAGTATTGGACAGGTCGAGGGACAACAGGCAGAGGGTCATGGTGGGCTCCCATAAGCAGTGAAATTCCCTTGCAACCTAGTCACTCACTTTTCATCCATCAATGCTAAATGGCCATCACCTGAGAGTTAAAATAATTCAAGAATTTACCAAAAAACAGCAACTAAACAACTTAGCCAAGGCCATGTAGGAAAGTTACTACGCAAAGAAACACGAGCTATAAAGTCTTTTTATGGAACAAAGGGCTTTCAGGCACTTTAAAATAAACAGAAACATTCAAAGGCGTGCCGTTTCGGCGCAATTACAGCGTCTTGAAGCGAGCGCTGCGCTTCTGCAATCATGCCCGCCGGGCGCTGCCAGCGGGCAGCGTCGTCCCTTAGCGCACCGCACAAAGGAATGACTCAATGATCAGGGTATTGCTTTCGCTGGACCTCACCAACAAGGAATCGGAACGAGACAACTTCAACAACTTCCTGGCAGAACAACAATGGAAGAAGTTGGCTGGTGTGAATACCGTCTGGGCCATCGAGTATGATGATTTCAGCCAGACCAACGAGCAACATGTGACAAACGTCAAAAGAGACCTGTCCAAAGTGCTGCTCACCGCGGCACGGGAATTCAAACCGGACCGTATTACCTACGTTGCACAGATAGCCAACATTGAATGTATCGGGCGCTACATCTACCGGGAGGGTGGCGATTACAAGGCGTTCATTTACGAGCCCTGCTGATAGCGCTGAAGAGAGTGAGGTGTCTGCGACAGTGATCCGGTCGCAGGCATTTTTCGTGCGCGCGAAGGGAAAGCAGTGCACTGCATGCGTATTCGGAGGAAAGGGAACTGGATAGAGGCGGCCCCTGGCAGACAAGGGCTTGCGTTATGGAGGCAACCCCACCAGCCACCCCCCGGCACACGATGTTCCCGCTGTGGCTGCTCCCTTCCGGGCCTGACCAAGTCGCATGCAAGCATGCTCGGGAATCAATGCGGGCCTTATGGGTCAAGGGTTTCAGGCTGATGAAGTAGCAAGCCATCTACCCCTGCAGACACTCAGCACGGTCGCTCAAAACTTGGGGTGTAGCCAGCACTGTCACACTTTGCTGTAACACTTTGGTGTCACACCCATGGCCTATCACACATCATTGAATGGGCAAGGACCAACGAGCGAGGAAAAACCTTCGAAGGACAGGGGCGAGTCGATATCAGAGTATCGTGGTGAGCTCTTTGACCTTTCCAAGGGGCTGACCAACAGCGAGGGTAGGCTCTTGTTAATGGGGTACGCACAGCAACAGCAAAAACTGCGGGAGTTTGGCGCACTGGTGTCTGAATACCATCGTTACTCATCCCGCAATAACGAACAGATAAAATCGACGGAGTTGGAAGCATGGCTCCTAAAAATTCTGGATGGTCGAGAGGCGCTGTATGCATCACTGAACAAAGCCTACAGCGCTGAATCGTGGCGCAACCTGTAATTGCTCCACCGTTACTCCACCGCTATCATCGCTGGCCTTGTGCTACGGATAGAACGGTGAGGTTGCGATGGCGGGATTATGGGAGCCGGTGAACGGCGTGTTCTGGAGCACTCCACCTGCTGTACTGGATGACACATGGTCGTATTGGCCGGTAGCCCCAGTGCTTCTGGCGGCAATCGCAGCTAGTCTCGAAGTGCGGAAGCGCATCAAGGCGAAGCGTCTGCAGCCTGACTGGAAGTTGCGCCAGCACATGACAGCGATTGGCGCCGCCATTACAGCGGTTTATTTATTCGCCATGCTTGTGCTGGTCTGTGGGCGCTTCACTCAAGTGCTGAACATGCCCTTGAACGAAGTGGGCGACTTCCTAGCCGGCGCCTTCGGCCCGGTCGCTTTCCTGTGGCTTGTCCTCGGCTTCCTCCAGCAGGGTGACGAATTGCGACAAGGCACTGAGGCGCTACTACTTCAAGCCGAAGAATTGAAAAACTCCGTCAAACAGCAATCGATCATGGCAGATGCGGCCAAGCAGCAGATCAGAGCACAACGAAATGCGGAAAGACGACAGTCCCCCATGTACCGCACTAGTGAATTCCGCACCAGTGAAGTGAAGACAGAGTAATCACAAGCAAGGCAAAACAGGCTGCGCTCTCCACAGGCAGCCCTTGAGGCGCTGCATATGAACCAGACTGCCTTGAGGGCAGCGGTCGAGGAAGTTATCACCTGGATAAGGCAGCGGGGGTCAGTCAGTGTCCACTGATAACGTGATGACCAAACTGGAGGCGTTTGACCTAAATGCAAGTGTCTTAGCCTCAGCGATAGAACGCCTACGCTCATAGCCGCCCTCGGGGCGGACTAGTAACGCCTGCTCATATTTTGAACAGAGACTGCGAGATGGCCAAGGCCAGGAGCAAGGGTGTTAAGCATCACCCCTCATAGGCTGAGATTTCAACCGATTACCCATCCTCTTTGCATATTTCCTTCCATGGATTGCAGGCGGCATTTCCGCCCCATCAAAGTGCCGCAGAAAAATTATGGACAGCAGACCCAGAAAAGCGCGCCCTCTCTGCCGCCCGACTCACAAGTGGTTATCCGTTTAACCACCCTACGACCGGTACGACAATAGAAACAGCCAGAGCTACACCAGACATAACCGTGGCCCACAAGAATTTGCTGTTCTCCTGCTCAAGACCAGCTAATACGGATGCCATCAACGGGAAGTTTATACACCAGTTTTCCTCGCCGGCTATCTTGGTATAAAAAGCGACTCTGCCCCCACTATCTCTTCTGGCGTAACCGTATTTTTCTTCCATGTGGTAATACAGCCTGCCGAACACGATGTCGTCATCTACATTCAATTGCTTGGCGATCAGCTTGCAATCAATCGGTACGAGTATTTTCGACCTACGTCCGTTCTGGACATACTTTTCACCCGAATGATTCGTGAATTCTTCGTAGTACAACTTATAAATAATGTTCAAGACTTTACGATCAGTGGGAGTCTTCATCTTGGGCATCCATTGCTGAGATAGCTCAGCTTACCATGTTGGCCCCTGAGCATCTGGCCACCCCGCTACCAGCGCCACATCAGTCCCAAGGCAAAGGACCATCTCGCTCCGCTGAATAAGGCTCGCGCAGCCCACCTCCGGTAGGCGGAATAGCGGTTTCAGGCACGCCAGTCGCTGCTAGTTTGTAACGATCAAGTAATGGCGTTTGATGCGAAAGCTTCACAGCATTGAGACGCGCCTTGAATGCTTTGCCATCTGGATGACCGCACGCGATGAGTCTTCCCACCCGCCCCATCGCACGGTTGTAGAACGGTTCAAGATCGAGCCAACCACTACCGGCCTCGCTCATTAGCTCAAACTGCCGCACTGCTGAGCGTATACATTTACGCTCCGATTTAGTCAGCCCTGGCGTAGGATTGAACACACTCAATCCGGTCACAGTAACCGGCTGGAACGTTGCGTCATCAGCTTTGATGCCCTGACCACGAACACGTACATGAAGTTTCGCACGCTTCTGGCGACACCCTTTGGAAGCCAGCATCCCAGTGATGGTTGAAACGATGTCGGATAGCTCATTCGACGACGGCTCATGGCGACATGAAACAGTGATGTCATCAGCGAATCGGGAGTACTGAAAGCCGCGACCCATGAGGTCTTTTACTATATTGGGCTCTACATCCCAGAACAACAAATTGGCAATGTAGCCGCTGGTGCTAGCGCCTTGCGGAGTACTACCCTCACGGGTGCATATAGACGAAAGCAAGGCTGCTACAGACGTGCCGAATCCGAACAACTGGCGAAACAAGGCCTCAACGTGTTGAATTGAAATGGACGGGTAGAAGTTCTGGATGTCTTGAAGAACGAGGTACTTTGAACCTGCATGCACAGCGGCATTACTATGGATGCTTCTCGGAGACTGACGATCCTTGATCCCTCCATGGAGGTAGGCAGGGAAAATCGCTTTTGATAACAGTCTGTCTACGAGTTTACGTTGCACCCTCTTGAGAGGTTCGTGAGCATCGTAGGTATCTCGCGTCTCGCGCGGCTTACCTGGCTTGACTTTCTTCTCTTGGGGGACGTGGCGGTACATTCGGTCAGCTCTGGCGGCAAGCCTTTCAAGCAGTTGCTCGCTCTCGCCAAGCGCTAGGGCCAACGCCTTAACACTATGAATTGGCCTGAAGGGGTACGTGGGAGCGTCCATATTCCAAACCCTGAAATGAAGAAGGGCCGATACTTAGATCGGCCCTTCAGAATTCGAATGATGTGATTTGTTGCGTCATGAGATCAACCCAATGAGCTTGTCCATAGCATCACAGACATACTCCCAGTACTCAAGCTTGTTCTCCCAGAGATCCAGAAGTGCTTGGCGAATCACAAGTTCCTTCACTACGTCACGAAGGCGCTTTATACGATTGCCTTTCCCCCTTTCTTTCTTTGATTCCTTGCCATCGACTGTAACGCGGGTGCCTTGGTTATCGTGCTTTTGCAGCTTAGTCCGAGGACCAGCCGCCTTCTTCAATCGCAACATGGTTGTAGCTCCTTGACCGGCGAAATTGCCGCCGCCAAAGCATTCCGGGCCGAATGGAACTACCAAGACACCACTACAAACCACAGTTCTGCTTTTCGATCTTGTTTATCAAGATCGAAAAGCCGTCGCCGCCACATCTCGTCACCGTGAAGAGCTTCGCCGTAAGGACTTAACGCACAGCATCACGTTAGCGCTGCCCAGCATCACCGTAATGGCCGAAACCGTGGGGGACGTGAGGAGCGTGACGTTTATCGGTGACGCGTATCGATAGCGCACAGTGACGGGTCGTGCGGAGAGGTAGCCTTGACGAACATCAAAGCTGGTCGGTTTCCCAACCACCAACTGCAAGCCCAGAGAATTTAACCATGTTTAAAGAGCACCTGGACGGTACGCCCAGCGAATTCTTTATACCCTTCGATAGAACACGAAGCAATGCCAATGTGCCACTAAATGTGACAAGGCTTGGAGATCGGGCTTCACCAGCTTAGAGTGCTGAGTACAGTGCACCACTTAGGTGTGCTACGGCACTGGTCCACTTCGAGATTTTGAGCGAGGAAAGTCCATTAAAATTAAGGACTTATAAAATGGAGGCAACCCCACCAGCCACACCCCGGCACACGATGTTCCCGCTGTGGCTGCTCCCTTCCGGGCCTGACCAGGTTTACGGGTAATCGTTGCGGGGGGACCGATGGGGTCACCATAACGATGCTCGCCTGGCAGCGAGCGGGGCCATTGTACCGGTCTGACGCGAAGTTACAACCTCTGTACCGTGAAAAAACCACTCTGGCTCAAGGACTTGTGACTGCCGCCGGGGCATCGCCCTGGATCACGCAGTGAATGAAGTGCAGCTTGGCCACCACCGGCGCACTCAGCACGAACGGGTAGAAGTCGGTCTGGCCCATGCTGCGTGACAGCTCGTTGAGCATCGCCGACAGCTCCACCCAGGCATTGATGAACGCCAGGAACGCAGGCGCCCCAGGGTGCTCTGGCTGGTACAGGCTGCGGGCATCGAACGGCGGATAGTCCAGGTCCATCACCGAGGCGTCCATGCCCAGCGCAAGGGCGGTGTCCACCGCATCGGTCATGTGCAGGTAGTGCGCCCAGGTTTCGGCCCAGTCCTCCCAGGGGTGCATGGTGGCATAGGCGCTGACGTGGGCGACGGCCCAGTCCAGCGGTGCACCTTGCTGGTAGTGGCGCTCCATGGCCTGGGCGTAGCTGGCGCGCTCGTCGCCGAACAGGCGGCGGAAGTCCTGCAGCCAGGCGCTGCTGGCCACCAGACGGTCCCAGTAGTAATGCCCGATCTCGTGGCGCAGGTGGCCCAGTACGGTCCGGTAGGGCTCCTGAAGCTGCACGCGCACCTGCTCGCGCCAGTCGTCGTCGGCTTCGCGGATATCCAGGGTGATCAGGCCGCCAGCGTGGCCGGTGGTGGGGGGATTGCCGGCAATGTCGATGCCGATGAAGTCGAAGGCGATGCCCTCGCCGGCTGCGCCTTGCTTGGGCGTGACCGGCAACCCCAGGTGCAGCAGTTGCGCAATCAGGCGGCGCTTGGCGGTTTCCAGCTTGCGCCAGCGCAGGTGGTTTTCGGTGAACGACAGGTCGGGGATGGTGCGGTTGAGGCGACAGGCCAGGCAGAACACTTCGGGGTCGTCGACAGCCAGCAGCCAGTTGCAGCAAGCCGGGGTGTCGAGGTTGGCGCAACGCTTGAGCGGGCCGAGTTCTGGCTGGCCGTCCAGGTACCACTGGCCGTCCACAGCGGCCGGCAGCAAGGTACCGACATGGTGGGTATCGGGCCAGTAGCCCAGCGACGCCTGGCAGGCCAGGCATTGGCTGTTGCGAAAGAACACGGACTGTCCGCACTCGCATTGCCACACGCGCGTGCTGCGGCGTGCCTGGCTGACGAAGGGTGCGGCGATACGGGCGACGAGCTGTTCGAAGAATGGGTACATGGGGCCACCTCCTGGCTGGAGCCTAGCCTACACCATGTGCGTGACAGCGCTTGCGGTGTGCCTGACGCACCGTGCGCTCAGGTGTTGCGAGCGCTTCGCGCTCGATCGCGGGTCAAGCCCGCTCCCACGCCCTTCGGGCAGAAGCGGGCCGCGTGACCGCTACACCGCTATGCCCTGCTCCGACAGAAACGCCACGAACGCATCCTCATCCAACACCCTGAGCCCCAGCTCAGTGGCCTTGGCCAACTTGGAGCCTGCCCCCGGGCCCGCCACCACGCAGTGGGTCTTGGCCGAAACAGACCCCGCCACCTTGGCCCCCAGGCTCTCCAGCTTGTCCTTGGCGACATCCCGGCTCATGCGCTCCAGCGAACCGGTCAGCACCCAGGTCTGCCCCGCCAGCGGCAAGCCCTGGGCAACCTTCTTCTCGCTCTCCCAGTGCATGCCGAACTCGCGCAGTTGCGCCTCGACGCTGCGCGCCAGCGCCTGGTTGGCCTCGACCAGGAAGAACTCGCGCACCGCATCAGCCTGCTTGGCTGCCAGCGCCTGGCCCAGGTCGATGCCGTCGGCGGCAATGATGCGCTCAAGGCTTTGCAGCTTGGCCACCAGCTTCTCGGCACCCGTCGGGCCGACAGAAGGGATGTCGAGCTTGGCGATCAACCCGGCCAGGGTCGTACTGGCCGCGAACTCGGCGGCCAGCTCGCCCTCCTCCTGCAACTGCAGGCCGTTCTCGAGCAGTTGCGCGATGACGCTGCGGTTATGTTCGTCCTCGAAGAAGTTGTGGATCTCGTACGCCACTTCCAGGCCGATATCCGGCAGGTAGGTCAGCACCTGCGGCAACGCCACCATCACGCGCTGCAACGAGCCCAGCGAGCGCGCCAGCACCTTGGCGGTCTCCTCGCCCACATCCGGGATGCCAAGGGCGTAGATGAAGCGTGCGAGGCTCGGGCGCTTGCTGTCGGCAATGGCAGCCAGCAGCTTGTTGCTGGACACCTCGGCAAAGCCTTCGAGGTCGACGATGTCTTCGAATTTCAAGCGGTACAGGTCTGCCGGCGAGGCAATCAGCCCTTCATCCACCAACTGCTCGACGCTCTTCTCGCCCAGGCCCTCGATGTCCATGGCGCGGCGCGACACGTAGTGGATGATCGCCTGCTTGAGCTGCGCGCGACAGGCCAGGCGGCCGACGCAGCGGTACACCGCGCCTTCGCTGACGGTTTCCTTGCCCTTGCTGCGCTTGACCAGCTGGGTGCGCTCGACCTGCGAGCCACACACCGGGCACTGGGTAGGGATGTGCACCGCACGCGCATCGGCCGGGCGACGCTCGGTGACCACCTGCATGACCTGCGGGATGACATCACCGGCACGGCGGATGATCACCGTATCGCCGATCATCACCCCCAGGCGCGCCACTTCGTCCATGTTGTGCAAGGTGGCATTGGCCACGGTCACGCCGGCCACCTTGACCGGCTTGAGCCGTGCGACGGGGGTTACCGCACCGGTGCGACCAACCTGGAACTCGACGTCGAGCACCTCGGTCAGCTCTTCCATGGCCGGGAACTTGTGCGCTATCGCCCAGCGCGGCTCACGGGCACGAAAGCCCAGTTCGCGTTGCGAGGCCAGGCTGTTGACCTTGAACACCACCCCGTCGATCTCGTAGGGCAGCGCGTTGCGCCGCTCGCCGATGTCACGGTAGTAGTCCAGGCATTCCTTGATGCCGGCGGCATGCCGCAGTTCGCGGCTGATGGGCATGCCCCAGCCCTTTAGCTTTTCGAGGGTGCCGATGTGGGTGTCGGCGATGGCCTCGGACACCTGGCCCACGCCATAGCAGCAGAACTCCAGGGGGCGGCTGGCGGTGATCTTCGAATCGAGCTGGCGCAGGCTGCCGGCGGCGGCGTTGCGCGGGTTGGCGAAGGTCTTGCCGCCGATCTCGGCCTGGGCTGCGTTCAGCCGTTCGAAGCCCTCCTTGCTCATGAACACTTCGCCGCGCACCTCCAGCACCGCCGGCCAGCCCTTGCCCTGCAGCTTGAGCGGCACGTTGCGGATGGTGCGCACGTTGACGCTGATGTCTTCGCCGGTGGTGCCGTCGCCACGGGTGGCGCCCTGCACCAGCAGGCCGTCACGGTACAACAGGCTGACCGCCAGGCCGTCGAGCTTGGGTTCGCAGCTGTAGTCCACAGCCGCCCCTGCGCCGAACAGGTCGCCGGTCGGCAGGTCGAGGCCTTCGACCACGCGCCGGTCGAACTCGCGCAGGTCATTTTCGTCGAAGGCGTTGCCCAGGCTCAGCATCGGCACCTCGTGACGCACCTGGGTGAAGGCCGAGAGCGCCGCGCCGCCCACCCGCTGGGTGGGGGAATCGGGGGTGACCAGCTCGGGGTGTTCGGCCTCCAGGGCCTGCAGCTCGCGGAACAGGCGATCGTATTCGGCGTCCGGGACGCTTGGCTCGTCGAGCACGTAGTAGCGGTAGTTGTGCTGGTCGAGTTCGGCGCGCAGTTCGAGGATGCGGGTTTGGGCGGTCATGTGTGTCGTCTCTTGCAAAGCAAAAGAGCAGCTCGGGGCTGCTCTTGGCGTTCAAATCGGTGGATCGGCGGGGCAGCTTCCGGCAAGGCCAGCTCCTGCAGGGAGCGGCCATACCTGTCAGCGTTTCTGGGTCAGGGCGCGGCGCTCGAACTCGACGATGCGCTGGCGGTAGTGTTCGATGGTCTGCGCGGTCATCACGCTGCGCTGGTCATCCTTGAGCTCGCCATTCAGTTCATGGGCCAGCTTGCGCGCCGCCGCCACCATCACGTCGAACGCCTGCTTGGGATGGCGCGGGCCCGGCAGGCCAAGGAAGAAGCTGACCGCACGGGTGCTGAAATGGTCGATGTCGTCCAGGTCGAACACCCCAGGCTTGACCGCGTTGGCCATGGAGAACAGCACTTCGCCATTGCCGGCCATGCTTTCGTGACGGTGGAAGATGTCCATCTCGCCAAAGCGCAGGCCGCTTTCCAGGATGTTCTGCAGCAGCGCAGGGCCCTTGAAGCCGCTCTCGTCGCGGGCAATCACGCTGATCACCAGCACTTCCTCGACCGGCGGCAGGTCCTTGCCTTCGCTGGCACCGAAGCCAGTGCTCTTGGGGCTTTCGTCCGGGAAGTCGTCGTCGGCATTGCCGAACAGGTCAGGCTCGCGTGGCTCGGCCGCCAGGTTCAGGTCGCCCTGCTGCGGCTCGCTGGTACGCTTGGCACGCTTGGACCCCTTGCCCACCTTCGGCTCGCGCTGCTCGCGCGCAGCCGTCATCGACGGCAGGTCGTGCTCGTCGAGCTGGGGCTCCTTGTGGTCATCAAGCACCCGCGGCGGGCCCAGCACTTCGGCGCTGGTCTCTTCGTCCGGCAGGTTGGAGAAGCTGCGGTCCAGACGGAATTTCAACTTGCCCTTGCCGCCGCGCATGCGACGCCAGCCGTCAAAAAGAATACCGGCAATGACTATGATGCCGATGACGATCAGCCACTCGCGCAGACCGATTTCCATGTAATCCCGTGCCTCTGTGAAAAATGCTGAAAAATAAAGGGTTTAAACCCCTTTAAAACGTGGCGCCAACTCTATGTTCTGACAGGCGTTTTACCCACGCATAGAAAAATTTACATTAAGCTAGCACGACCAAAGATAACTTTACACCGTCTGTCGCAACTGACAGGGGCATTTGCTGCAAGTTCGTGCGTTATATCCGTTTTTCAGGCGTCGACCATGGCCATCGCCTCCTCCACGTCCACCGCCACCAGCCGCGAGCAACCGGGCTCGTGCATGGTCACCCCCATCAGTTGATCGGCCATTTCCATGGCGATCTTGTTGTGGGTGATATAGATGAACTGCACGGTCTGGCTCATCTCCTTGACCAGGCGCGCATAGCGTCCGACGTTGGCGTCGTCCAGCGGCGCATCGACTTCGTCGAGCATGCAGAACGGTGCCGGGTTCAACTTGAAGATGGCAAACACCAGGGCCAGGGCCGTCAGCGCCTTCTCGCCGCCCGAGAGCAGATGGATGGTGCTGTTCTTCTTGCCCGGCGGGCGCGCCATGATCGTTACCCCTGTATCGAGTAGATCTTCGCCCGTCAGTTCCAGATAAGCGCTGCCACCACCGAAAACTTTTGGGAAAAGTGCCTGTAATCCGGCATTTATCTGATCAAAGGTATCCTTGAAGCGGTTGCGGGTTTCCTTGTCGATCTTGCGAATCACGTTTTCCAGGGTATCGAGGGCCTCGACCAGGTCGGCATCCTGGGCGTCGAGGTAGCGCTTGCGCTCGGACTGCTGCTGGTACTCGTCGATGGCCGCCAGGTTGATCGCGCCCAGGCGCTGGATGCGCGCATCGATGCGCTCCAGCTCAAGTTCAGCCTCCTGCTCGCTGGCCTCGGCCAGCAAGGTCGCCAACACGCCTTCCAGATCATAGCCGTCAGCCTGCAACTGTTCCTGCAGGGCCTTGCGCCGCACACTCAGCCCCTGCCATTCCATGCGGTGCTGTTCGAGCTGACCACGCAGCAGCTGAGATTGCTGTTCGGCCTGGGTACGACGCTTTTCGGCCTCGCGCAGTTCGCGGTCGGCCTCGTCCATGTGCAGGCGTGCCTGACGCATTTCCTCGTCGACACTCATGCGCTTTTCCAGCAGCGCCTCGAGCATCATGCGCAGCTCTTCGAGGGGCGCCTCGCCCTCCTCCAGGTTCAGGCTCAGTTGTTCACGTTTTTCGTTCAGGCGCTCCGACTGCAGCTCCAGGCGCTCGAGGGCCTGGCGCGTGGAGTCGTGCTGGGCGCGCAGCGAGCCCAGGCGTACCGCCAACTGATGGGCGTGGTCCTTGTGCTGGCGGGCTTCCTGGCGCACGCGGTCGAGGCGTTCGCGCAGGTTGTCGCGCTGGGCCAGCAAGGCCTCGCGCTGTTCGGTGTCGTGGGCCATCAGGTCGCGGGCTTCCTGCAGGTGCAGGCGCGACTCGCCCAGGCTTTCGTGTTCGATGGCGCGCTGTTCCAGCAGCTCGGCCAGCCCTTCTTCAAGGCGCCGGCGGCGCAATGTCAGCTGCTCGGCGCGGGCCTTGCCGGCCGACAGACGGGCCTTGAGCTCACCTTGCTGGCGGGCTTCTTCCTGGGTGCGACGACGCAGTTGTTCACGGCTGTCTTCCTGCCCGCGCTGCTGTTCACGCAGGGCCAGCAACTGCGCTTCGAGCTGCTCCAGGGCAGCTTCCTGCTCCAGACGCTCCAGGCCCAGCAGCTCAAGCTCCTGCCCGCGGGCCAGCACGCCGCCTTGGGCATCGTTGCCTCGGCTGACCCGCAGAAAGTGGCGCCCCACCCAGTAGCCGTCGCGGCTGATCAGGCTTTGGCCGTCGGCCAGCTGGCCGCGCAGGCTCAATGCCTGCTCGAGGCTCTCGACCGGCTTGACCTGGCCCAGCCAGGGGGCCAGGTCAACGCCGCCCTGTACTTTGTCCAGCAGGCTGCCGGCAAGGCGCTTGCCGGTGCCGGCGGCCTCCAGCAGACGCAACTCGCCCTGCTCGAAGCCCGCCAGGTCGAGCCCGGCCAGGTCGTCCACCAGTACCGCGTGCAGGTCGGCGCCCAGCACGGTTTCCACCGCCAGCTCCCAACCCGGCTCCACGCGCAGGCCTTCAGCCAGGCGTGGGCGTTGCTCCAGGCCCTGCGCGCGCAACCAGTCGAGGGTACCGCTGCCTGGGTCCAGCGCGGCCTGCTGCAAGGCTTCGAGCGATGCCAGCCGGCCACCCAGGCGCTGCAGTTCACCCTGGGCCTGCTGCTGCGCCTGGGCGGCCTGCTGCAATTGCTCGCGCAGCGCGTCGAGGCGCTCGATCACCTGCTGTTCTTCCAGGTGCAGGTCTTCGAGCAGCAATTCGCTGCTGGCCAGTTGTTCGTTCAGTTCCAGGATGGCCGCATCTTCAGGGTCGGCGCTCAACTGGTCGCGTTCTTCGCCCAGCTTGCGCTGGCGCTCCGAGACGCGCTCCAGGCTCTGCTCCAGCTGCTGGATGCGCGACTGCTGCACCTCGGCCTGGCGGCGCGGCTCGGCGGAGCGGGTATTGAAGCTGTCCCACTGCTCCTGCCAGCCATGCATGGTGGTCTCGGCTTCCTCAAGGGTCGCGGCGGCCTCCTCGGCTGCCGCCAGCGACAGTTCCTGCTCGGGCTCGATCATCTCCAGCTCTTCGCCCAGGGTCGCCAGCAAGGTACGGTCGTGGCCCAGGTGCGATTCGGTTTCCAGACGCGCGCGTTCGGCTTCCTTGAAGTCATCCTGCAACTGGCGCAGACGCTGCTGGCCGTGCTGGATGTTCTGCTCGACCCGGGCGATGTCGCCGCCTACCGAATAGAAGCGCCCCTGGACCAGGTTGAAACGCTCCGACAGGTCGTGGTGACCGTCGCGCAGGCGCTCGATGCTCGCATCGGCATTGCGCTGCTCGGCCACCAGGGCCTCGAAGGCCACTTCCTGGTCGCCGATGATCGCCTCGCGCTGGCCCACCTGATCGTTCAGCGCACGCCAACGCAGGGCCGCCAGCTGGGCCTTGAGCTGACGCTCCTCGGCCTTGTATTCCTTGTACTTCTCCGCTGCCTGGGCCTGGCGGTGCAGGCGTTCGAGCTGACGTTCCAGCTCTTCGCGCAGGTCGGTCAGGCGCTCCAGGTTCTCGTGGGTGCGGCGGATGCGGTTTTCGGTTTCGCGGCGGCGCTCCTTGTACTTGGAGATGCCGGCGGCCTCTTCGATGAAGTTGCGCAACTCTTCGGGCTTGGCCTCGATCAGCTTGGAGATCATGCCCTGCTCGATGATCGAATAGCTGCGCGGGCCCAGGCCGGTACCCAGGAAGATATCGGTGATGTCGCGCCGACGGCACTTGGTGCCGTTGAGGTAATAGGTGTTCTGCGCGTCGCGGGTCACCTTGCGCCGGATCGAGATCTCGGCATAGGCGGCATACTCGCCCACCAGGGTGTTGTCACTGTTGTCGAACACCAGTTCGATACTGGCCTGGCTGACCGGCTTGCGGCTGGTGGAGCCGTTGAAGATGACGTCGGTCATCGACTCGCCACGCAGGTTTTTCGCCGAGCTTTCGCCCATCACCCAGCGCACCGCATCGATGATGTTGGACTTGCCGCAGCCATTGGGGCCGACCACGGCCGCCATGTTGCTGGGGAAGTTGACGGTAGTCGGGTCGACGAACGACTTGAACCCCGCCAGGCGAATGCACTTGAGGCGCATGCTCAGCCAGCAACCAGCGAGGACAGCACCAGCGTGCAACTGCGCTCGCAGTACTGCGTCAGCACCTCGCGGATACGCGGCAGGTCGCCACCCACCACCGCTTCTAGCAGTTGGGCGAACAGCACCAGGAAGTCGTTCATGTTGGCCTTGCGCTGGTCCAGCGCCAGGTAATAGGTGCGGCTCATGGCCGGCTGCAGGTTCTCGACGGTTTCCTGCAGGTAGGGGTTGTTGGCGAACGGGTACGCGGCGCGCATCACCGCGAAGCTCTCTTCGACGAAGGCCTTGATGTCCTGGCGCGCACTGGCGGCGTGCAGACGCTGCTGGATGACCAGAAACGGTGCAAGTTCGGCTTCGCTGCGCGGCGCGCTGGCCACGGCATTGCCCAGCAGGATGTACAGCTCGCTCATCAGGGTGCAGAGGCTGCGCACGTTGTGCTCGTTGAGCGCCGTAACCTGCGCGCCACGGCGCGGCAGGATGGTCACCAGGTGCCGGCGCTCGAGTATAAGCAGTGCCTCGCGCACCGAGCCACGGCTGACATTGAGCGCCTGGGTGACCTTCTGTTCCTGGATGCGCTCGGCAGGTTTGAGCTCACCGCGGATGATCCGCTCGGCCAGGTAATGGGCAATTTGCTCGGAGAGGCTGTCCGGCGCCTTGAACGTCATGGTTTTCCTTCAAAATCATTGAACTGTGCACAAGCGCCGATTGTAGCGCACTTGCCTGCACCTCGCGCAGCGGCACAGGCACGCAGTTGGCACGATTGAAGCAAAACAATCGTCAACCCGGCCCCGGTTCTATGCTGAATACAGAGGCTATCGAGGATGACAGGATCAGCACGCACAAAAAGCTGACCTTGAAGTCAGAAAGCAGTTGACCGGCAAGTCAAGTCTGCCTACAGTCGACCCCGTCCACTCAACAACAATAATTCGCTTGTGAGGCCTTCCGTGATCCAGTTTCTACTCAACCAGGAGCTGCGCAGTGAGCATGCCCTGGACCCCAACCTGACGGTGCTCGAGTACCTGCGCGAGCACCTGGGCAAACCCGGTACCAAGGAAGGCTGCGCGAGCGGCGATTGCGGCGCCTGCACCGTCGTGGTCGGTGAACTGGCTGCAGATGAACACGGCCGGCAGCACCTGCGTTATCGCAGCCTCAATTCGTGCCTGACGTTCGTCTCGTCGCTGCATGGCAAGCAGCTGATCAGCGTCGAAGGGCTCAAGCACCAGGGCAAGCTGCACAGCGTGCAGCAGGCCATGGTCGACTGCCATGGCTCGCAATGCGGCTTCTGTACCCCGGGCTTCGTGATGTCGCTGTTCGCCCTGCAGAAGAACAGCGACGCCCCCGACCTGCACCGCGCCCAGGAGGCCCTGGCTGGCAACCTGTGCCGCTGCACCGGCTACCGGCCGATCCTGGCAGCCGCCGAGCAGGCCTGCTGCCAGGCCGCCCCCGACCAGTTCGACAGCGCCCAGGCACAGACCATCGCCCGGCTCCAGGCGATTGCGCCCAAGGAAACCGGCGAACTCAACAGCGGCGACAAGCGCTGCCTGGTGCCGCTGACCGTGGCCGACCTGGCCGAGCTGTACGGCTCGCACCCCGAAGCCCGCCTGCTGGCCGGCGGCACCGACCTGGCGCTGGAGGTCACGCAGTTCCACAAGACCCTGCCGGTGATGATCTACGTGGGCAACGTCGCCGAGATGAAGCGGGTCGAGGCCTTTGACGATCGCCTGGAAATCGGCGCCGCCACACCGCTCACCGACTGCTATGACGCGCTGAGCCGTGAATACCCCGACTTCGGCGAACTGCTGCACCGCTTCGCCTCGCTGCAGATCCGCAATCAGGGCACCCTGGGCGGCAACATCGGCAACGCCTCGCCGATCGGCGATTCGCCGCCCCTGCTGATCGCCCTGGGTGCGCAGATCGTGCTGCGCCGGGGTCAGGACACACGCACCCTGGCGCTGGAGGACTATTTCATCGACTACCGCATCACCGCACGCCAGGACAGCGAGTTCATCGAGAAGATCATCGTGCCGCGGGCCAACCTGGCCTGGGCGTTCCGGGCCTACAAGGTGTCCAAGCGACTGGACGACGACATTTCGGCGGTGTGCGCCGCCTTCAACCTGCGCATCGACAACGGCGTGGTGGCCGAGGCCCGTATCGCCTTCGGCGGCATGGCCGCCATCCCCAAGCGCGCCCGCGCCTGTGAAGCCGCCCTGCTCGGCAAGCCGTTCAACCAGGCCGGCATCGAGCGCGCCTGCCAGGCGCTGGGCGAAGACTTCACCCCGCTGTCGGACTTCAGGGCCAGCAAGGAATACCGCCTGCTCGGCGCGCAGAACCTGCTGCGCAAGTACTTCATCGAACTGCACACGCCGCACATCGAAACCCGGGTGACCGCCTATGTCTAACCATCCTCACGTGGCCAGGAGCCAGGCCGAACTGGCCGAGCTGTTCGCCCAGGGCCTGACCAGTGGCGTCGGGCGCAGCATCAAGCACGACAGCGCCGACAAGCATGTGTCCGGCGAGGCGGTGTATATCGATGACCGCCTCGAATTCCCCAACCAGTTGCATGTGTACGCTCGCTTGTCGGACCGCGCCCATGCCCGGGTGCTGAGCATCGACACCCGCCCGTGCTACGCCATCGAAGGCGTGCGCATCGCCATCACCCACGAAGACATCCCGGGCCTGAAGGACATCGGCCCGCTGCTACCGGGCGACCCGCTGCTGGCCATCGACACCGTCGAGTTCGTCGGCCAGCCGGTGCTGGCCGTGGCCGCCTGCGACCTGGACACCGCCCGCCGCGCAGCGATGGCCGCAATCATCGAATACGAAGACCTGGAGCCGGTGCTGGATGTGGTTCAGGCCCTGCGCAAGAAGCATTTCGTGCTCGACAGCCACACCCACCAGCGCGGCGATTCGGTCACCGCGCTGGCCAGCGCCCCGCATCGGGTACAGGGCACCCTGCATATCGGCGGCCAGGAGCACTTCTACCTCGAAACCCAGATCTCCTCGGTGATGCCCACCGAGGATGGCGGCATGATCGTGTACTGCTCCACGCAGAACCCCACCGAGGTGCAGAAGCTGGTGGCCGAAGTGCTGGACGTGCCGATGAACAAGGTCGTGGTGGACATGCGTCGCATGGGCGGCGGCTTCGGCGGCAAGGAAACCCAGGCCGCCAGCCCCGCCTGCCTGTGCGCGGTGATCGCGCGCCTGACCGGGCAGCCGACCAAGATGCGCCTGCCACGGGTCGAGGACATGCTGATGACCGGCAAGCGCCACCCCTTCTATATCGAATACGACGTGGGGTTCGATGACAGCGGCCGCCTGCATGGCATCAACCTGGAACTGGCCGGCAACTGCGGCTGCTCGCCGGACCTGTCGGCCTCGATCGTCGACCGTGCGATGTTCCACTCCGACAACGCCTACTACCTGGGCGACGCCACCATCAACGGCCACCGCTGCAAGACCAACACCGCCTCCAATACCGCCTACCGCGGCTTTGGCGGCCCGCAGGGCATGGTTGCCATCGAAGAGGTGATGGACCGCATCGCCCGCCACCTGGCACTGGACCCGCTGGCGGTACGCAAGGCCAACTACTACGGCAAGACCGAGCGCAACGTCACCCACTACTACCAGACGGTCGAGCACAACATGCTCGAGGAGATCACCGCCGAGCTCGAAGCCAGCAGCGACTACCAGCAGCGCCGCGAGTCGATCCGCCGCTTCAACGCCAACAGCCCGGTGCTGAAAAAGGGCCTGGCGCTGACCCCGGTGAAGTTCGGCATCTCGTTCACCGCCAGCTTTCTCAACCAGGCCGGTGCGCTGGTGCACATCTACACCGATGGCAGCATCCACCTCAACCACGGCGGCACCGAGATGGGCCAGGGCCTGAACACCAAGGTGGCCCAGGTGGTGGCCGAAGTGTTCCAGGTGGACTTCAGCCGCATACAGATCACCGCCACCAACACCGACAAGGTGCCCAACACCTCGCCCACGGCGGCGTCCAGCGGCGCCGACCTGAACGGCAAGGCGGCGCAGAACGCGGCCGAAATCCTCAAGCAGCGCCTGGTGGAGTTTGCCGCGCGCCAGTACAAGGTCAGTGAAGAAGACGTCGAGTTTCGCAACGGGCACGTGCGCGTGCGCGATGAAATCCTCACCTTCGAGAGCCTGGTGCAGCAGGCCTACTTTGCCCAGGTGTCGCTGTCGAGCACCGGCTTCTACAAGACCCCGAAGATCTACTACGACCGCAGCCAGGCGCGCGGGCGCCCGTTCTACTACTTCGCCTTCGGCGCGGCGTGCGCCGAGGTGATCGTCGACACCCTGACCGGCGAGTACAAGATGCTGCGCACCGACATCCTGCATGACGTGGGCGCCTCGCTGAACCCGGCCATCGACATTGGCCAGGTGGAGGGCGGGTTCATCCAGGGCATGGGGTGGCTGACCACCGAGGAACTGGTGTGGAACGCCAAGGGCAAGCTGATGACCAGCGGCCCGGCCAGCTACAAGATCCCGGCGGTGGCGGACATGCCGGTGGACCTGCGGGTGAAGCTGGTGGAGAACCGCAAGAACCCCGAGGACACGGTGTTCCATTCCAAGGCGGTGGGCGAGCCGCCGTTCATGCTGGGGATCGCGCCGTGGTGCGCGATCAAGGATGCAGTGGCCAGCCTGGCGGATTATCGCGAGCAACCGCAGATCGATGCCCCGGCCACCCCCGAGCGGGTGCTGTGGGGCTGCGAGCAGATGCGCAAGGTGGTGGCGGGCCGGCAGGCAGCTGCCGAGGTGGAAACCGTTACACCGTAGTGCGCCCTTCGCCGGCAAGGCCGGCTCCTACAGGGCGTGATTGCTGTAGGAGCCGGCCTTGCCGGCGAAGAGGCCCGATCAGGCACTGAAGAGGCAACCGACTATGCACACCTGGATCAACGCCCTGTCCGACCTGCACACCCGGGGCGAACCCTGCGTGCTGGTGACCATCATCGAAGAGCTGGGCTCCACCCCGCGCAATGCCGGCTCGAAGATGGTCGTCAGCGCGACCCAGCTGTTCGACACCATCGGCGGTGGGCACCTGGAATACAAGGCCATGCACATCGCCCGGCAGATGCTTGCCGAAGGCCGCGAAACCACCCACCTGGAGCGCTTCAGCCTCGGCGCCAGCCTTGGCCAGTGCTGCGGCGGCGCCACCGTGCTGCTGTTCGAGCCCATGGGCGGCGTGCAGGCGCAGATCGCGGTATTCGGCGCAGGCCATGTCGGCCGCGCTCTGGTACCCTTGCTCGCCGCGCTGCCCTGCCGGGTACGCTGGATCGATTCGCGCGAGCAGGAATTCCCCGACACCATCCCCACGGGGGTGAGCAAGGTCGTCAGCGAGGAACCGGTCGACGAGGTCGATGAACTGCCCGCCGGCAGCTATTGCATCGTCATGACCCACAACCATCAACTGGACCTGGAACTGACCGCCGCGATCCTCAAGCGCAACGATTTCACCTGGTTCGGCCTGATCGGCTCCAGGACCAAGCGCGTGAAGTTCGAGCACCGCCTGCGCGAGCGCGGCTTTGCCGCCGACAGCCTGGCACGCATGCGCTGCCCGATGGGCCTGGCCGAGGTCAAGGGTAAGCTGCCGATCGAGATCGCCGTGTCCATCGCCGCCGAAATCATCGCCACCTACAACGCGAACTTCGGCCAGCATACCGGCTCGGCCACCACCCAACCCATTGCCAAACTGCTGCCGCCGTCACGGCGCAGCCAAGCCATTTGACGAGAGCCACATGAGCGCAACCCGCAAAGCCTACCGTGCCGCCCTGCTGCACAGCCTCGCCGACCCTGCCGAGGTGGGCGTCGAAGCATCGTATGAGTATTTCGAAGACGGCCTGCTGGTCATCGACCAGGGCAAGATCAGCGCCATCGGCCACGCCAGCGAACTGCTGCCAGGCCTGGACGCCGACATCGAAGTGGTGCACTACCAGGACGCCTTGATCACCCCGGGGTTCATCGATACCCATATCCACTTCCCGCAGACCGGCATGATCGGCTCCTACGGCGAGCAGTTGCTGGACTGGCTGAACACCTACACCTTCCCGTGCGAGCGCCAGTTCGAAGACAAGGCTCACGCCGACAAGGTGGCCAAGCTGTTCCTCAAGGAGCTGCTGCGCAACGGCACCACCTCGGCGCTGGTGTTCGGCAGCGTGCACCCTGCCTCGGTCAACGCCCTGTTCGAGGAAGCCGAGCGCCTGGACCTGCGCCTGATCGCCGGCAAGGTGATGATGGACCGCAACGCCCCCGACTACCTGACCGACACCGCCGAGTCGGGCTACGCCGACAGCAAGGCGCTGATCCAGCGCTGGCACGGCAAGGGCCGCCTGCACTATGCGGTGACCCCGCGCTTTGCGCCCACCAGCACCCCGCAACAGCTGGCCCTGGCCGGCCAGTTGCTCAAGGAGTTCCCGGACCTGTACCTGCACACCCACCTGAGCGAAAACCTCAAGGAGATCGAGTGGGTCAAGGCGCTGTTCCCCGAGCGCAGCGGCTACCTGGATGTGTACGACCATTTCGAACTGCTGGGCGAGCGCTCGGTGTTCGCCCACGCCGTTCACCTGTGCGATGCCGAGTGCCAGCGCCTGGCCGAGACCGGTTCGGCCGTGGCGTTCTGCCCGACCTCCAACCTGTTCCTGGGCAGCGGCCTGTTCAACCTGCCCCAGGCCGAGCAGCACAAGGTCAAGGTCGGCCTGGGCACCGACGTGGGCGCCGGCACCAGCTTCTCGCTGCTGTACACCCTGAACGAAGCCTACAAGGTCATGCAGTTGCAGGGCGCACGCCTGAGCCCGTTCAAGTCGCTGTACCTGGCCACCCTGGGCGGTGCGCGGGCATTGAACCTGGAGGAGCGCATCGGCACCCTGCAACCGGGCAGCGATGCCGACTTCATCGTGCTCGACTACAAGGCCACCCCGTTGCTGGACTACCGTCTCCAGCAGTCCGGCAGCATCGAGGAGACCCTGTTCGTGCTGACCACCCTGGGCGACGACCGTACCATTCGCGAAACCTTTGCCGCCGGGCGCAGCGTGCACCAGCGCTAAGGCGTTCGAAACAGGCCGCGGTACAACGCGCCGCCGATCACTGCCCCGATCAGCGGCGCCACCCAGAACAGCCACAGCTGATGCAGCGCCCAGCCACCGACGAACAGCGCCGGCCCGGTGCTGCGTGCCGGGTTCACCGAGGTGTTGGTAACCGGTATCGACACCAGGTGGATCAGCGTCAGCGCCAGCCCGATGGCGATCGGCGCAAAGCCGGCCGGCGCCCGCGAATCGGTGGCGCCCATGATGATCAGAATGAACATCGCGGTCATCACCACCTCGCTGACAAAACCTGCCCCAAGCGAGTACTGCCCCGGCGAATGCTCGCCATAGCCGTTCGAGGCAAGCCCGTTCGACAGCTCGAAGCCGACCTTGCCGCTGGCGATGAGGTAGATCACGCCGGCAGCCAGGATGGCGCCCACCACCTGGGCGATCACGTACGGCACCAGGTCCTTGAGCGGAAACCGCCCGCCCACGACCAGGCCCAGCGATACCGCAGGGTTGAGGTGACAACCGGAGATATGACCGATGGCAAATGCCATGGTCAGCACAGTCAGCCCGAAGGCCATGGAGACACCGACCAGGCCAATGCCGATCGGAAAAGACGCAGCCAGTACCGCGCTGCCACAACCCCCCAACACCAACCAGAACGTCCCTATCAATTCAGCTCCCATGCGTTTGCTCATGGGCATCGACATCAGTCAGTCCTCAAGAAGTGGTACGCCTGAAGCGCAAGCCCAACTGCTTGATGAAGGTTTGCGGGAGTGCAACAGATAGAAATCTAGCAGAGGTTGGCTCAAGTGCCAGCAGCCCTGAAAGCATCGCGGGTCAAGCCCGCTCCCACAAGGACCGAGACAATCCTGTGGGAGCGGGCTCGACCCGCGATTGCAGGCGACGCGGTATCAGCCCTTGGCCGGCACCGAGCTGCCGCGCTTCTTGGTTTGCAGCAGGTGCGAGAACACCGCGTGCAGGTCATCCGACGCACTCTCCTCGTCGAGGTTGAGCTTGCTGTCGATGTGGTCCATGTGGTGCATCATCAGGCTCACCGCCTGGGCCGCATCACGCGCCTCGATGGCGTCGATCAGTTGCATGTGCTCGTCATACGAGCAGTGCGAGCGGTTGCCGCTTTCGTACTGGGCAATGATCAGCGAAGTCTGCGATACCAGGCTGCGCTGGAAGCTGATCAGCGGTGCATTGCCCGCCGCTTCCGCCAGCTTGAGGTGAAACTCGCCAGACAGGCGAATGCCGGCACCCCGGTCGCCGCGCGAGAAGCTGTCGCGCTCGTCGCGCACCATCTGGCGCAGTTCGTTCAACTGCTCGGCGGTGGCGTGCTCCACTGCAAGTTCGGTGATGGCACGCTCGACCATGCGCCGCGAAAAGAACACCTGGCGCGCCTCTTCGACGGTCGGGCTGGCCACTACCGCACCGCGATTGGGGCGCAGCAGCACCACGCTTTCGTGGGCCAGGCGCGACAGCGCACGCCGGATGATGGTGCGGCTGACGCCGAAGATCTCGCCCAGGGCTTCCTCACTCAACTTGGTACCCGGCGCCAGGCGTTGTTCGAGGATTGCCTCGAATATGTGCGCGTAAACGATATCGTCCTGGGTGCCGCTACGACCGGCCTTGCCGGTGCGCGTGGGTTTCTTGAGGGGTTGCAGCTGTTCGTTCATGGGCGCTCGAGCACGGAGATCCACCTATCGGACCCTGACTGTAATACCAGCCAGTAGGGCGATGGCAAGTCCTGGATAGAAAATTAGACGTTCATGGTATTGACGCATTGTACACAGGCTTGGCGATTTCTGCAGAGTGCCATCACGTTATAGCCGTGGCGACAATTTACCTGCACACACCGACAAAAACATTATTTGCATTATTTGTATACAAACGCATAATCCAGCCGTGCAACTTCCTGACCCGCAGGTCAACAACAGGTCCGGTCGCCATGCCCTCCCCCTCGCAGAGCCCCCAGTCAACGCGCAGGACAAGCTCTGAACAACAAGAAAAGACGTGAGGAGTACACGCTGTGGAAAGCCGCAAACCCCAAGCCCCTACGCTGGATCTTGCCCCACCGCTCGAAACGAGCTGGCTGGAGCGGATTTTCAAACTCAAGCTGCACGGCACCACTGTCAGGACCGAACTGATCGCGGGTGTAACCACCTTCATCACCATGGCCTACATCATTTTCGTCAACCCCAACATCATGGCCGACGCCGGCATCGACCACGGCGCCGCGTTCGTGGCCACCTGCATCGCGGCGGCGCTCGGCTGCCTGCTGATGGGCCTGTATGCCAACTGGCCGGTGGGCCTGGCACCCGGCATGGGGCTGAACGCCTTTTTCACCTACACCGTGGTCGGCACCATGGGCTACACCTGGGAG
This sequence comes from Pseudomonas sp. MF6396, assembly GCF_002018915.1. Taxonomy (NCBI): domain Bacteria; kingdom Pseudomonadati; phylum Pseudomonadota; class Gammaproteobacteria; order Pseudomonadales; family Pseudomonadaceae; genus Pseudomonas; species Pseudomonas sp. MF6396. Next base: position 107,884 of record NZ_MVOK01000008.1, read on the forward strand.
GCCGCGCTGGGTGCGGTGTTCGTATCGGGTGTGCTGTTCATGCTGCTGACGCTGTCGCGGGTGCGCGAATGGCTGCTCAACAGCATCCCGCTGAGCCTGCGCCACGCCATGGGCGCGGGTGTGGGGCTGTTTCTCGGGGTGATCGGGCTGAAGACGGCCGGCATCATCGTCGCCAGCCCAGCCACCCTGATCAAGCTCGGCTCGCTGCACGAGCCTGGCCCGCTGCTGGCGGCGGCGTGCTTCCTGATGATTGCCGTGCTCAGCTATCGCCGGGTGTTCGGCGCGATCCTGATCAGCATTATCGCCGTGACACTGGCCGGCTGGGCCCTGGGCCTGGTGGAATATGGCGGCGTGTTCTCCCTGCCGCCGAGCCTGGCGCCCACCTGGATGGCCATGGACGTGGAGGGCGTGTTCAACGTCAGCATGATCAGCGTGGTACTGGCATTTCTGTTCGTGCACATGTTCGACACCGCCGGCACGCTGATGGGCGTGGCCCAGCGCGCCAACCTGGTGAACGCCGAGGGGCGCATCGAAAACCTGTCGCGGGCGCTCAAGGCCGACAGTGCATCGAGCGTGTTCGGTGCAGTGGTGGGTGTGCCGCCGGTAACCAGCTACGTGGAAAGTGCTGCAGGTGTGGCGGCCGGCGGGCGCACGGGGCTCACGGCCGTGGTGGTCGGCCTGCTGTTCGTCGCGGCGATGTTCTTTGCGCCGCTGGCGGGCATGATCCCGGCGTATGCCACCGCCGGCGCACTGATCTATGTGGCGATGCTGATGATGGGCAGCATGGCTCACATCAACTGGGATGAAGCCACCGACAGCATTCCGGCGATCGTCACGGCGATCATGATGCCGCTGACATTCTCGGTGGCGGACGGCATTGCGCTGGGCTTCATCACCTATGTGGTGCTCAAGGCCGGCACCGGGCGCTACAGGGAGATCTCGGCGAGCCTGTGGGTGCTGTGTGCGATCTTTGTGGCCAAGTTCGTGTTCCTGTAAGCACTGCGTCGGTTCAAGGAGCCTCGCCTTCGGGCGGGGCTTTTTGTTGCCTGTGCCGCTCTGCCAGCGAACAGGCCTGCAGGCACGCCCTCGAATCCGAGGCAAAAAAAAGCCCGCCAGTGAGAGCGGGCAAGGACCTACGAAGATTCATCTAGCGACCAACTAGCTTCCGCGATAGGTCGAGTAACTGTACGGCGAGATCAGCAACGGCACGTGGTAGTGATCCTGCTCGGCGCTGATGCCGAAACGCAGCACCACCACATCCAGGAACGCCGGCTCCGGCAACTGCACACCACGGGCACGATAATAGTCACCGGCACTGAACTGCAGCTGGTACACACCGCTGCGGTAATCCTCACCCTGCAGCAGTGGCGCATCGCAACGGCCATCGCTGTTGGTCAGCGCCGTGTTCACCAGCTCAAGCTGCTGGCCTTCGACCCGGTACAGCTCGACCTTGATCGAGCTGCCAGGGCAGCCATGTGCGGCATCCAGTACATGCGTGGTCAAACGTCCCATTGCGTGCGCCTCGTTTCAATCTATGGGCAAAAAATACCCGCACGGCACCAGGATGAAGCAGGGCAGCGTGCGGCTGTCGGATTATTAAGACATTTTAAGCTAAAATTGTACACAATAAATTCGACGATTTTGCTAGCCTGCCGAGCGTGGCCTGTAAATACGCCATCAGTCGCAAAGCCGCGGTCCTGGCGGACGCTATCGTCATTTACTGACCAATCAGGCAGGTTTCTTGCAACCTTTTTCAAGGCCAAATGGCGGAAGAAATGCGAAAAAACAGGCTTACAAATCGTCAATAAAGTTGTATACAATCACTCCATCGTTGTGGCCGATGACCTGACTCAGACACCACACCCCCGTTTTCACGTACAAGAAGGAAGGCTGCAGTGAGCGCTGATTATCCTCGCGACCTGATCGGTTACGGCAACAACCCACCCCATCCGCGCTGGCCGGGGAATGCCCGCATCGCTTTGTCTTTCGTGCTCAACTATGAAGAAGGTGGCGAACGCAACATTCTTCACGGGGACAAGGAATCCGAAGCCTTCCTTTCCGAGATGGTCTCGGCGCAGCCCCTGCAGGGCGCCCGCAACATGAGCATGGAATCGCTTTACGAGTATGGCAGCCGCGCCGGTGTGTGGCGCCTGCTCAAGCTGTTCGAAGACACCGGCGTGCCGCTCACCGTGTTTGCCGTGGCCATGGCCGCCCAGCGCCACCCCGACGTGATCCGCGCCATGGTCGCCGCCGGCCATGAGATCTGCAGCCACGGCTACCGCTGGATCGACTACCAGTACATGGACGAGAACCAGGAGCGCGAGCACATGCTCGAAGCCATCCGCATTCTCACCGACCTCACCGGCGAGCGCCCCCTGGGCTGGTACACCGGCCGTACCGGGCCCAACACCCGCCGCCTGGTGATGGAGGAAGGCGGCTTCCTCTACGACAGCGACACCTACGACGACGACCTGCCCTACTGGGAGCCCAACAACCCCACCGGCAAGCCGCACCTGGTGATCCCCTACACCCTGGACACCAACGACATGCGCTTCACCCAGGTGCAGGGCTTCAATTGTGGCGAGCAGTTCTTCCAGTACCTCAAGGACGCCTTCGACGTGCTCTACGCCGAAGGTACCGAGGCGCCGAAGATGCTCTCGATCGGCCTGCACTGCCGCCTGATCGGCCGCCCGGCACGCATCGCCGCGCTCAAGCGCTTCGTGGAGTACGCCAAGAGCCATGAGCAGGTGTGGTTCGCCCGGCGCGTGGACATCGCCCGCCACTGGCATGCCACCCACCCTTTCCAAGCCGAGAGCGCCAAATGACCGACTTCAAGACCCTCAAGCCTTCGACCCTGGACCGTGCCGCGTTCGTCGCCGCCTTCGCCGACATCTACGAGCACTCGCCGTGGGTCGCCGAAAAAGCCTACGACCTGGGCCAACTGCACGAGCTGGACCAGATCGAAGCCCTGCACCAGCGCATGAGCGACATCCTGCTCAGCGCCGATCACGCCAGCCAGCTGGCCCTGATCAATGCTCACCCGGACCTGGCCGGCAAAGCCGCCGTCCAGGGCGAACTGACCGAATCGAGCACCAACGAACAGGCTGGCGCCGGCATCCACCAGTGCACCGCCGAAGAGTTCGCCCGTTTCACCGAACTCAACGACGCCTACAAGGCCAGGTTCCAGTTCCCGTTCATCATGGCGGTAAAAGGCAGCAACCGGCACCAGATCCTCGCCTCGTTCGAGAAACGCATCCACAACTCGGTCGAGGCCGAGTTCAAGGAAGCCCTGGCGCAGATCAACCTGATCGCCCTGTTCCGCCTGCAGCAGCTGTAACCGGCGCGCCTTGGCAGGCACTGGCCTGCCGGCAATCGCCAAAGCCCCGACAACACATAATTAGAGAACACCCGCATGCGCACTTTAGTGATTGAGCCCCTGACCAAAGAAGCCTTCGCCCCTTTCGGTGACGTGATCGAAACCGACGGCAGCGACCACTTCATGATCAACAACGGTTCGACCATGCGCTTCCACAAGCTGGCCACGGTAGAAACCGCCCAGCCCGAGGACTCCGCCATCATCAGCATCTTCCGCGCCGACGCGCAGGACATGCCGCTGACCGTGCGCATGCTGGAGCGCCATCCGCTGGGCAGCCAGGCCTTCATCCCGCTGCTCGGCAATCCCTTTCTGATCGTGGTCGCGCCCGTTGGCGATGTACCTGTATCGGGTCTTGTCCGCGCCTTTGTCAGTAATGGCAGGCAGGGCATCAATTACCATCGCGGCGTCTGGCACCACCCGGTGCTGACGATCGAAAAGCGGGATGACTTCCTGGTGGTTGATCGCAGCGGTTCCGGCAACAACTGCGACGAACATTTCTTCAATGAGGATGAGCAACTGATCCTCGCACCCCACCAATAAGAGAAGGTCGGTCACTGGCCTGCGGTGACCGGCAAGAGGTAAAGACTGTGGAAGCACATCTGTTGGAATGGCTGAACCTGAGCGTGCGCTGGGTTCACATGATCACTGGCGTGGCCTGGATCGGCGCGTCGTTCTATTTCGTATGGCTGGAGAACAACCTCAACCGGGCCAACCCGCGCGACGGTCTGTCGGGCGACCTCTGGGCGATTCACGGTGGCGGTATCTACCACCTGGAAAAGTACAAGCTGGCCCCGCCGAAAATGCCGGAGAACCTGCACTGGTTCAAATGGGAAGCCTACTTCACCTGGATGTCGGGTATTGCCCTGCTGTGCCTGGTGTTCTACTGGAACCCCAGCGTCTACCTGCTGGCCCCCGGCAGCACCCTGAGCGGTGGTGAAGGCATCGCCATCGGCGTCGGTTCGCTGATCGCCGGCTGGTTCATCTACGACGTGCTGTGCGACTCGCCCCTGGGCAAGCGCCCCGGCCTGCTCGGCCTGGTGCTGTTCGTGCTGATCATTGCGGCCTGCTACGGCTTCAGCCAGGTGTTCAGCGGCCGTGGTGCGTACCTGCACACCGGCGCGATCATCGGCACCATCATGGTCGGCAACGTGTTCCGCATCATCATGCCGGCCCAGCGTGCACTGGTCGCCGCCATCGAGAAGAACGAAACCCCCGACCCGACCCTGCCGGCCAAGGGCCTGCTGCGTTCGCGCCACAACAACTACTTCACCCTGCCGGTGCTGTTCATCATGATCAGCAACCACTTCCCGAGCACCTACGGCAGCCAGTACAACTGGCTGATCCTGGCCGGGATCGCGATTGCAGCGGTGCTGGTGCGTCACTACTTCAACACCCGCCACGACAGCGCCAAGTACGCCTGGACCCTGCCCGTCGGCGCCCTGGCGATGATCTGCCTGGCCTACGTCACCGGCCCCAAGCCGATGCCGACCGCCCCTGAGCAGGCCGCTGCCAAGGTCCAGTACCAGCCGCTGCCGGAAACCGCACTGGGTGGCAAGACCGCTGCCGAGAAAGCCGCCGAACAGGCTGCCAACCCGGCACCTGCCGCCACCCCGGCCGAAGCACCCGCCACTGCCACCGCTGCGGCGGACAGCGGCAACTTCGACAAGATCCACAGCGTCATCCAGGAACGCTGCACCGTGTGCCATTCGGCCAAGCCGACCAGCCCGCTGTTCAGTGCCGCCCCGGCCGGCGTGATGCTCGATACCCCGCAACAGATCCAGCAACTGGCCCCACGCATCCAGGCACAGGCCGTCGCCAGCCAGATCATGCCCCTGGGCAACATCACCCAGATGACCCAGCAGGAACGTGAACTGATTGGTGCATGGATCGCCAAGGGTGCTCCAACCAACTGATACAAGCTTCAAGCGGCAAGCTACAAGCTGCAAGCCAGGCGCGGCCTCCTGCTTCTTCGCAAGCAGGGCGCCTGAGCCTGCAGCTACCCAGAATAAAAACAAAACCTGAGGTGCTGCATGTCCGAGTCACGCAAGGCGTACATCCCCGTTGCGCCGCCACGACAGCCACTGCCCCTGCTGCAACTGATCCTGGTGGGTTTGCAACATGTTCTGCTGATGTACGGAGGTGCCATTGCGGTGCCGCTGATCATCGGGCAGGCCGCCGGGCTCTCTCGTGAAGAAATCGCATTCCTGATCAATGCCGATCTGCTGGTCGCCGGTGTCGCCACCGTGGTCCAGTCGCTCGGCATTGGCGCACTGGGCATCCGCATGCCGGTGATGATGGGCGCCAGCTTCGCCGCCGTCGGCAGCATGGTGGCCATGGCCGGCATGCCCGGCGTGGGCCTGCAGGGGATTTTCGGCGCGACCATCGCCGCCGGCTTCTTCGGCATGCTGATCGCCCCGTTCATGTCCAAGGTGGTGAGGTTTTTCCCGCCACTGGTCACCGGCACGGTGATTACCTCCATCGGTCTGTCGCTGTTCCCGGTCGCCGTCAACTGGGCCGGCGGCGGCGCGGCGGCCGCGCCGTTCGGCTCGCCGATCTACCTGGCCGTGGCCGGCCTGGTGCTGACCACCATCCTGCTGATCAATCGCTTTATGCGTGGCTTCTGGGTGAACGTGTCGGTACTGATCGGCATGGGCCTGGGCTACATCATTGCCGGCGCCATCGGCATGGTCGACCTCAGCGGCCTGGCCCAGGCCCCCTGGGTACAGGTGGTCACCCCGCTGCACTTCGGCATGCCCACCTTCAGCCTGGCGCCGATCCTGTCGATGTGCCTGGTGGTGGTGATCATCTTTGTCGAGTCCACCGGCATGTTCCTGGCGCTGGGCAAGGTCACCGAGCGTGAAGTGACCCCGGGCATGCTGCGTCGCGGCCTGTTCTGGGACGCCGGCGCCTCGTTCGTGGCAGGCTTTTTCAACACCTTCACCCACTCCTCGTTCGCACAGAACATCGGCCTGGTCCAGATGACCGGCGTGCGCTGCCGCTACGTGACCGTGGTGGCCGGGCTGTTCCTGATCGTGCTCAGCCTGCTGCCCAAGGCGGCATTCCTGATTGCCTCGATCCCGCCGGCGGTACTGGGCGGCGCCTCCATCGCCATGTTCGGCATGGTCGCGGCCACCGGCATCAAGATCCTGCAGGAGGCCGACATCGGCGACCGACGCAACCAGTTGCTGGTGGCCGTCAGCGTCGGCATGGGCCTGATCCCGGTGGTACGTCCGGAGTTCTTCGCGCAGATGCCGCAATGGATGGAGCCGATCACCCACAGCGGCATCGCCATGGCCACCGTCAGTGCCCTGGTACTGAACCTGCTGTTCAACGTATTGGGCGGCGCCGAACGCGCCGCGCACAACGACGCCGTGCACCAGCACTGATACACGGAGCGGCGCCTGCCGCCCCGCTCAACCCGAGCACCACGCAGTACCGTCGGCCCCTGGGAGTGGGCCGCTCGGGGCGCGTTTGCGCCGAAAAAACCGCAATCCAACAATAACAATAGCCGGGAATAACCACATGAAACGCATCACCTCTTCCCTCTTGCTGGGCAGCAGCTTGCTGGCCACGCTTCCTGCGGTAGCGGAGGACCTGCTGCTCTGGCACACCAACAGCCTGACGTATCTGTACGGCAAGGACTTTCAGGTCAACCCGCGGATCCAGCAGACGGTGACTTTCGAGCACGCCAACAAATGGAAGTACGGCGACAACTTCCTGTTCGTCGACAAGATCTTCTACAACGGCGGCCAAGACCGTAACAAGGGCAAGAACACCTACTACAGCGAGATCAGCCCGCGCCTGTCGTTCGGCAAGATCTTCGACCAGAAGCTGGAGTTCGGCCCGATCAAGGACGTGCTGCTGGCCATGACCTACGAAACCGGTGAAGGCGACAACGAGGCCTACCTGATCGGCCCGGGCTTCGACCTGGCCATCCCCGGCTTCAACTACTTCACCCTCAACTTCTACCAGCGCAACACCGAAGGCAGCCGCCCGGGTGATCGCGTGTGGCAGATCACCCCGGCGTTCTCCTACACCATCCCCATGGGCCGGTCCGACCTGCTGATCGATGGCTACATGGACTGGGTGGTGGACAACGACGAAAGCCGTCGCGGCACCTACCACGCCAACCTGCACTTCAACCCGCAGGTCAAGTACGACCTTGGCAAGGCGCTGAACATCGGCGCCAAGCAGCTGTACGTGGGTATCGAATACAGCTACTGGAAGGACAAATACGGCATCGAGGACAGCGATCGCCTCAAGACCAACCAGAGCGTGACCAGTGCGCTGATCAAGGTTCACTTCTAAAACCTGATCGAACGCACAGTTTTTGTCGCACACGCTCCATAACGGAGCACTTGAGGGACGGCGCGCAAGCCAGTAATCTGCGCGCCCCCTCGCTCAGGGTAGGACCCCTCCTACCTGCGTTTACTGACCGCTCAGTCAATGAATTCGGGCGGTTGGTAAGCGTATTGCCAGCCTCACGCCCCTTGTTCAACTGTTCAGAAAGACGTCGAGCAGGCCCGTTGCGCCAACCCGCCAAGGTTGGCTCAGCTCTTGCGAACGCGCTGTGGCCGATCGAAAAAAGCTGACCAAAAAGACAACACGTTGAACCAGAACGGCGCCGACACAGAGTGCCGAATCAATCAAGGGAGCACGCAATGCGCATTACCAACAGCCTGATGCTTGCAGGCGGCCTGCTGGCGGCAAGTACCGCCACCGCCGGTGACCTGCTGCAGTGGCAGAACAACAGCCTGACCTACCTCTACGGCAAGGACTTTACGGTCAACCCGCAGATCCAGCAGACCTTCACTTTCGAGCACGCCGATGCCTGGAAGTACGGCGACAACTTCCTGTTCATCGACAAGATCTTCTACAACGGCAAGAAGGACGGCAACGTCGGTCCGAACACCTACTACGGCGAGTTCACCCCGCGCCTGTCGTTCGGCAAGATCTTCGACCAGAAACTGGAGTTCGGCCCGGTCAAGGATGTGCTGCTGGCCATGACCTACGAGTTTGGCGAGGGAGACAACGAGTCGTACCTGATCGGCCCAGGCTTCGACCTGGCCATCCCCGGCTTCGACTACTTCCAGCTCAACTTCTACCAGCGCCACACCGAGGGCAGCCGCGCCGGTGACAACGTATGGCAGATCACCCCGGTGTGGTCGTACACCATTCCCGTGGGCAAGTCGGACATCCTGATCGACGGCTACATGGACTGGGTGGTGGACAACGACGAAACCCGGCGTCGCGGCACCTATCATTCCAACCTGCACTTCAACCCTCAGATCAAGTATGACCTGGGCAAGGCCCTGAACCTGGGCGAAAAACAGCTGTACGTCGGTTTCGAATACGACTACTGGAAAGACAAGTACGGTATCAAGGACAGCGACGCCTTCGATACCGACCAGAACACCGCGAGCCTGCTGGTGAAAGTGCACTTCTGACCGGGTTGCGTTCTTCGCCGGCAAGGCCGGCTCCTACAGACGGCTCACTCCTGTAGGAGCCGGCCTTGCCGGCGAAGAGGCCATCAGCCCCGGATGGCCTTCCAGAGCTTGCCCACCACGGCAACCACCGCCAGCACCGCAGCCCCCGCCACTACGCCCACGCCGGCATTGAGCAAGGCCGTCGTCAGCGCCCCGCCACGCCCTTCGCCGAAGGCCTCGATGGCATGATGCAGCGGCGCGATGCCATGCACCAGAATCCCCCCACCTACCAGGAACATCGCCGCGGTGCCGATCACCGACAGGCTTTTCATCATGTAGGGCGCCGCACTCAAAATGCCGTTGCCGATGGCCTTGGCTGCACGCGAGGCCTTTTGCGTCAGCCACAGGCCCAGATCATCCAGCTTGACGATCCCCGCCACCAGCCCGTACACGCCGATCGTCATCACGATCGCGATGCCCGACAGCACGATGATCTGCTGGGGCAGTGGCGCATCGGCCACGGTGCCCAGCGTGATGGCGATGATCTCGGCCGAGAGAATGAAGTCGGTACGCACCGCGCCCTTGATCTTGTCTTTCTCGAACGTCACCAGGTCGACCGCCGGGTTGGCCACTGCTTCGGTCAATGCCGCATGCCCGGCCTTGGCCTCCTCGGCGCTGTGCAGAAACCTGTGCGCGAGCTTTTCGAACCCCTCGAAGCACAGGTAGGCGCCGCCGAGCATCAGCAGCGGGGTTACCGCCCACGGGATGAATGCGCTGATCAGCAACGCAGCCGGCACCAGGATCAGCTTGTTCAGGAACGAGCCCTTGGCCACCGCCCACACCACCGGCAGTTCCCGCTCGGCGCGCACACCCGTGACCTGCTGGGCATTGAGCGCCAGATCATCACCCAGTACGCCGGCGGTCTTCTTGGCCGCGACCTTGGTCATGACCGAGACATCGTCGAGTACCGTGGCGATATCGTCGATCAGTACCAGCAAACTGCTTGCAGCCATGATTCATGTTCCATTGAGGTGAGATGGCGCCAAGCTTAGCCTGTCGATGGGCAAAAGGGGCGACCTTGAGCGCTTCGCGAACGCGGTGCTACCATGCGCAACCGCCTGCCCAGGCCTGTTGCCGCACGCGGCCAGATACAAGGAACAGCGCCACCATGAGCACCATTCGCGAGCGCAACAAAGAACTGATCCTGCGGGCCGCCAGCGAGGAGTTCGCCGACAAGGGCTTCGCTGCCACCAAGACCAGCGACATCGCGGCCAAGGCCGGCCTGCCCAAGCCCAACGTCTACTACTACTTCAAATCCAAGGAAAACCTCTACCGCGAGGTGCTCGAAAGCATCATCGAGCCGATCATGCAGGCCTCCACCCCGTTCAATGCCGACGGTGAGCCGCAAGAGGTGCTCAGTGCCTACATCCGCTCCAAGGTGCGCATCTCCCGCGACCTGCCCTTCGCGTCCAAGGTGTTCGCCAGCGAGATCATGCACGGCGCGCCGCACCTGAGCGCAAGCCAGGTCGAGCAGCTCAACGTGCAGGCACGGCACAACATCGAATGCATCCAGGGCTGGATCGAACGCGGCCTGATCGCCCCGGTCGACCCGCACCACCTGATGTTCAGCATCTGGGCTGCAACCCAGACCTATGCCGATTTCGACTGGCAGATCTCGGTGGTCACCGGCAAGGCCAAGCTCGAGGACAGCGACTACGAGGCGGCGGCGCAGACCATCATCCGGCTGGTGCTCAAGGGCTGTGCGCCGGACGCCTGATCGCGTTGACTGCTTCGCCGGCAAGGCCGGCTCCTACAAGGCTCGCGCAGACATGTAGGAGCCGGCCTTGCCGGCGAAAGGGCCCTACGCCGCTACCCCCGCATCCGCCGTCAGCCCCGCCTCTTCGATCGCACTGATCGCGCACTGCTCGTCGATATCCGACGTATCACCGCTGATACCGATCGCGCCCAGCACTGCCCCGCTCTGATCCCGAATCAGCACCCCACCCGGCGCCGGCACCACAGGGCTCTGGCCCAACCCGTTGAGCGCGGCAAAGAACGCCGGGCGCTGCTGCGCGTCCAGCGCCAGCAGGCGCGAGCCCTTGCCCAGCGCAATCGTGCCCCACGCCTTGCCCATCGCCACCTGCGGACGCAGCAGGCTGGCGCCGTCCTCGCGCTGCAGAGTCAGCAGGTGCCCACCGGCATCGAGCACCACCACGGTCAGCGGCGCCGCCGAAATCCTGCGGCCGGCCGCCAGCGCGCCATTCACCAGGCTCACCGCTACTTTCAAGCTCAGAACGTTCATCCAAAGGTCCTCTTGTTGTTAGAAGCCCACGTGGGCAAGTGAAAAACCGATACAACAAATAGAACACAATGAAGAATATTTTTGTATACAATAATTCACTCCATCCGACCAAAACCCGTCACAACCCCTTTTTACGGGGTAACGACGAAAGCACCCGGTGGCGGATGAAAATGGATTGACCAGAGTCGCCTGCCGTGAATACACTCTGTCGAAAAGCAATTTGTATACAATTACAAAATCTAAGAGGCACAAAACCATGAGCAAAATGAGAGCAATCGATGCAGCCGTGCTGGTCATGCGCCGTGAAGGCGTCGACACCGCATTCGGCATCCCGGGCGCCGCGATCAACCCGCTGTATTCGGCCCTGAAGAAAGTCGGCGGCATCGATCACGTCCTTGCTCGTCACGTGGAAGGTGCCTCGCACATGGCCGAGGGCTACACCCGTACCAAGGCCGGCAACATCGGCGTGTGCATCGGCACCTCCGGCCCTGCCGGCACCGACATGGTCACCGGCCTGTACAGCGCCTCGGCCGACTCCATCCCGATTCTGTGCATCACCGGCCAGGCGCCCCGCTCGCGCCTGCACAAGGAAGACTTCCAGGCCGTCGACATCACCAGCATCGTCAAGCCGGTCACCAAGTGGGCCACCACCGTGCTCGAACCTGGCCAGGTGCCGTATGCGTTCCAGAAAGCCTTCTATGAAATGCGCACCGGCCGTCCTGGCCCGGTACTGATCGACCTGCCGTTCGACGTGCAGATGGCCGAGATCGAATTCGACATCGACGCCTACCAGCCGCTGCCGGTGAGCAAGCCGTCGGCCAACCGCGTGCAGGTCGAGAAGGCCCTGGCCATGCTCGACTCCGCCGAGCGTCCGCTGCTGGTGGCCGGTGGCGGCATCATCAACGCCGATGCCAGCGACAAGCTGGTGGAATTCGCCGAACTCACCGGTATCCCGGTCATCCCGACCCTGATGGGCTGGGGCACCATCCCTGACGACCACCCGCTGATGGTGGGCATGGTCGGCCTGCAGACCTCGCACCGCTACGGCAACGCGACCATGCTCAAGTCGGACGTGGTGCTGGGCATCGGCAACCGCTGGGCCAACCGCCATACCGGCTCGGTGGATGTGTACACCGAAGGCCGTCGCTTCATTCACGTCGACATCGAACCGACCCAGATCGGCCGTGTGTTCACCCCGGACCTGGGTATCGTGTCCGACGCCGGCGCCGCACTGGACGTGTTCCTGGAAGTGGCCCGCGAGTGGAAAGCCGCCGGCAAGCTCAAGGACCGTGGCGAGTGGCTCAAGGACTGCCAGCAGCGCAAGGCCAGCCTGCACCGCAAGACCCACTTCGACAACGTGCCGGTCAAACCGCAGCGCGTGTACCAGGAAATGAACCAGGTGTTCGGCAAGGACACCTGCTACGTCAGCACCATCGGCCTGTCGCAGATCGCCGGTGCGCAGTTCCTGCACGTGTACAAGCCGCGTCACTGGATCAACTGCGGCCAGGCCGGCCCGCTGGGCTGGACCATTCCTGCGGCACTGGGCGTGGTCAAGGCCGACCCGTCGCGCAAGGTCGTGGCACTGTCGGGCGACTATGACTTCCAGTTCATGATCGAAGAGCTGGCGGTGGGCGCGCAGTTCAACCTGCCGTACATCCATGTAGTGGTGAACAACTCCTACCTGGGGCTGATCCGCCAGGCCCAACGCGGCTTCGAGATGGATTACTGTGTACAGCTGGCGTTCGAGAACCTCAACGCCCCGGAACTGAACGGCTACGGCGTGGACCACGTCGCGGTTGTAGAAGGTCTGGGTTGCAAGGCACTGCGCGTGTTCAAGCCGGAAGAAATCCAGCCGGCCCTGCGCAAGGCCCAGCAGATGGCCGAAGAGTTCAAGGTGCCGGTCGTGGTCGAGGTGATCCTCGAGCGCGTGACCAATATTTCCATGGGTACCGAAATCAACGCGGTCAACGAATTCGAAGACCTGGCGCTGGTCGGCAACGACGCGCCAACCGCGATCTCGCTGCTCGACTGACTGTTGTAGCGGCCCTGCTGCCCAGCGCACAGGGCCCACTTTTGCAAGGAGACAACCATGCCTCGTTTCGCCGCCAACCTGTCCATGCTGTTCACCGAGCAGGACTTTCTCGCCCGTTTCAAGGCTGCTGCCGACGCCGGCTTCAGCGGGGTCGAGTACCTCTTCCCGTACGATTTCAGCTCGGCTGAAATCAAGCAGCACCTGGACAGCAACGGCCTGACCCAGGTGCTGTTCAACCTGCCGGCCGGCGACTGGGCCAAGGGTGATCGCGGCATCGCCTGCGACCCGTCCCGTGTCGAGGAATTCCGTGCCGGCGTGGACCTGGCCATTGCCTACGCCCAGGTACTGGGCAACACCCAGGTCAACTGCCTGGCCGGTATTCGCCCACAAGGCCCGGACTGCGCCACGGTGCGCAAGACCTTTGTCGACAACCTGAAGTTCGCCGCCGACAAGCTGCAGGCAGCAGGCATCAAGCTGGTGATGGAGATGATCAACACCCGCGACATCCCGGGCTTCTACCTGAACACCACCAAGCAGGCGCTGGAGATCCAGGCCGAAGTGGGCAGCACCAACCTGTTCCTGCAGTACGACATCTACCACATGCAGATCATGGAAGGTGACCTGGCCCGCACGATGGAAGGCAACCTGGCCAAGATCAACCACATCCAGCTGGCCGACAACCCGGGCCGCAACGAGCCGGGCACCGGCGAGATCAACTACCGCTTCCTGTTCGAGCACCTGGACCGTATCGGCTACCAGGGCTGGGTAGGCTGCGAATACAAGCCGCTGACCACCACCGAAGCGGGCCTTGGCTGGCTCAAGACCCACAACGCGATCTGAACCCCACATAACCCCTGTAGGAGCCAGCCTTGCTGGCGAAGGGGCCTGACCGAACACCTCATGGCCCCATTCGCCGGCAAGGCCGGCTCCTACATGTACAAAAACAAGAGGTAATTGTAATGGCTAAAATCGGATTCATCGGCACCGGCATCATGGGCCTTCCAATGGCTCAGAACCTGCAGAAGGCAGGTCACAGCCTGTTCCTTTCCTCGCACCACGGCGCCGCGCCGACCGACCTGATCGCCGCCGGCGGCGTGGCCCTGGCCAACCCCAAGGAAGTGGCCCAGGAAGCCGAATTCATCATCGTCATGGTGCCGGACACCCCGCAGGTCGAAGCCGTGCTGTTCGGTGAAAACGGCGTGGCCCAAGGCGTTGGCCCGAACAAGGTGGTGATCGACATGAGCTCGATCTCCCCTACCGCCACCAAAGCCTTCGCCGAGAAGATCAAGGCCACCGGCGCCACCTACCTCGACGCCCCGGTGTCCGGTGGTGAAGTCGGCGCCAAGGCCGCGACCCTGAGCATCATGGTCGGCGGTTGCCCCAAAGCCTTCGAACGTGCCCAGCCGCTGTTCCAGGCCATGGGCAAGAACATCACCCACGTGGGTGGCAGTGGTGACGGCCAGACCGCCAAGGTCGCCAACCAGATCATCGTGGCCCTGAACATCCAGGCCGTTGCCGAAGCCCTGCTGTTCGCCGCCAAGAACGGCGCCGACCCGGCCAAGGTGCGCGAAGCACTGATGGGCGGCTTTGCCTCCTCGAAAATCCTCGAAGTGCACGGCGAGCGCATGATCAAGGGCACCTTCGACCCGGGCTTTCGCATCAGCCTGCACCAGAAGGACCTGAACCTGGCCCTGCAGGGTGCCAAGGAGCTGAACATCAACCTGCCCAACACCGCCAATGCCCAACAGGTGTTCAGCACCTGCGCGGCCATCGGTGGCGCCAACTGGGACCACTCGGCGCTGGTCAAGGGCCTTGAGCACATGGCCAACTTCTCGATCCGCGGCGACAAGTAAGCGTCAAGCGGCAGGTTTCACGCGGCAAGACCGGCAGACCGCGCATCGGTCCGCTGTCTCTTGCAGCTTGTAGCCTGAAGCTTGCCGCGCTAAAGAGCACCACCCGCCCTTGGGCCCGTCTGCACGGAGGCAGGCCCAGGGGCGTTTTCGATTCTGCAAAACAATAAGATTTGGGAGCCTGCCATGTCGGTCGATCCGCAACACTTTCTGCGCGAGCTGTTCGCCACGGCCATCGATGCCGCGCATCCACGCCAGGTGCTCGAAGCCCACCTGCCCAGCGACCGCAGCGGCCGCGTCATCGTCATCGGCGCCGGCAAGGCCGCCGCCGCCATGGCCGAAGTGGTCGAGCGCAGTTGGCAGGGCGAGGTCTCGGGCCTGGTCGTGACCCGCTACGGCCACGGCGCCAGCTGCAGCAAGATCGAAGTGGTCGAAGCCGCCCACCCGGTACCGGACGCCGCCGGCCTGGCCGTGGCCAAGCGTGTGCTGGCGATGGTCAGCGACCTCAGCGCCGACGACAGGGTGATCTTCCTGCTCTCCGGCGGAGGTTCCGCCCTGCTGGCCCTGCCCGCCGAAGGCCTGACCCTGGCCGACAAGCAGCAGGTCAACAAGGCCCTGCTCAAATCCGGCGCCACCATCGGCGAGATGAACTGCGTGCGCAAGCACCTCTCGGCGATCAAGGGCGGCCGCCTGGCCAAGGCCTGCTGGCCGGCCACGGTGTACACCTACGCGATTTCCGACGTACCCGGCGACCTCGCCACCGTGATCGCCTCCGGCCCCACCGTGGCCGACCCGAGCACCTCGGCCGAAGCGCTGGCGATCCTCAAGCGCTACAACATCCAGGCCCCGGCCGCCGTCACCGCGTGGCTGAACAATCCGGCCTCCGAAACCGTCAAGGCCGATGACCCGGCCCTGGCCCGCAGCCACTTCCAGCTGATCGCCCGCCCCCAGCAGTCGCTGGAGGCCGCTGCGGTAAAGGCGCGCCAGGCCGGCTTCAGCCCGCTGATCCTGGGTGACCTGGAAGGTGAGTCGCGTGAAGTGGCCAAGGTGCATGCCGGCATCGCACGCCAGATCGTGCAGCACGGCCAGCCACTGGCGGCGCCCTGCGTGATCCTGTCGGGCGGCGAAACCACCGTCACCGTGCGCGGCAATGGCCGCGGCGGGCGCAACGCCGAGTTCCTGCTCAGCCTCACCGAAAGCCTCAAGGGGTTGCCCGGCGTGTACGCACTGGCCGGTGACACCGACGGCATCGACGGCTCCGAAGACAACGCCGGGGCCTTCATGACCCCCGACAGCTATGCGCGTGCCCAGGCCCTGGGCCTGTCGGCGGCGGACGAGCTGGACAACAACAATGGCTACGGTTATTTCGCCGCGCTCGACGCCTTGATCGTTACCGAGCCCACGCGCACCAACGTCAACGATTTTCGCGCCATCCTGATCCTCGAGACCGCACAACATGACGCCTGACAAGAAAGTCAAAATCCTCGCCACCCTCGGCCCCGCGACCAAAGGCATCGACGACATCCGTCAGCTGGTCGAAGCCGGGGTGAACATCTTTCGCCTGAACTTCAGCCACGGCGAGCACGCCGACCACGCCATGCGTTTCGAATGGATCCGCGAAGTGGAGCGCCAGCTCAACTACCCGCTGGGCATCCTCATGGACCTGCAGGGCCCCAAGCTGCGTGTCGGGCGTTTTGCCGAAGGCAAGGTGCAACTGCAACGCGGCCAGGCCCTGCGCCTGGACCTGGATGCCACACCGGGCGATGCACAGCGGGTCAACCTGCCCCACCCGGAGATCATCGCCGCGCTGGAGCCGGGAATGGACCTGCTGCTCGATGACGGCAAACTGCGCCTGCGCGTGACCGCCAAGCACGCCGACGCCATCGACACCGAGGTGCTCAACGGCGGCGAACTGTCCGACCGCAAGGGCGTGAACGTGCCCCAGGCGCTGCTCGAGCTCAGCCCGCTGACCGAAAAGGACCGTCGCGACCTGACCTTCGGCCTGGAACTGGGCGTGGACTGGGTGGCCCTGTCGTTCGTGCAGCGCCCTGAAGACATCATCGAGGCGCGCCAGCTGATCGGCGACCGGGCCTACCTGATGGCCAAGATCGAGAAGCCCTCGGCGGTCACGCAACTGCGCGAGATTGCCCAGTTGAGCGACGCGATCATGGTCGCCCGTGGCGACCTGGGCGTGGAAGTGCCGGCCGAAAGCGTGCCGCAGATCCAGCAGCGCATCATCACCACCTGCCGCCAGCTGGGCCGCCCGGTGGTGGTGGCCACGCAGATGCTCGAGTCGATGCGCTTCAGCCCGGCCCCGACCCGCGCCGAGGTCACCGACGTGGCCAACGCCGTGGCCGAGGGCGCCGATGCGGTGATGCTGTCGGCCGAGACCGCCTCGGGCGACTACCCGCTCGAAGCGGTGCAGATGATGAGCAAGATCATCCGCCAGGTCGAAAGCGGCCCGGACTACCAGGCCCAGCTGGACGTGGGCCGGCCACAGGCCGAGGCCACGGTGTCGGATGCGATCAGCTGCGCGATCCGTCGCATCAGCGGCATCCTGCCGGTGGCGGTGCTGGTGAACTACAGCGAGTCGGGCAACTCGACCCTGCGCGCAGCGCGTGAACGGCCGCGTGCACCGATCCTCAACCTGACCCCCAACCTCAACACCGCACGGCGCCTGAGTGTGGCCTGGGGCGTGCATTCGGTGGTCAACGATCGGTTGCGCCAGGTAGACGAAGTGGTGTCCACGGCACTGGAGATTGCCCAGGCCCAGGGCATGGCCAGCCGTGGCGACATCCTGTTGATCACTGCCGGTGTGCCTTTTGGCAAGCCGGGGTCGACCAATACGCTGCGGATCGAAACCCTGCTCTGACCGCTTCGCCGGCAACGCCGGCTCCTACACACGGCACAGACCCTGTAGGAGCCGGCCTTGCCGGCGAAGAGGCCCGCACTGACACACACCACACCGTGGGACAACAAAGCCCGAAGAGGCGCCCCACTCCACCCACCCTGACCCACTGCCATGTACACCAAGAACTTCGTCAACCCGTGCCCCGACTGGGCCACCGCCTTGCTCAACGGTTTCAGTCAGGTGCTGCTGCAGCGCAACCCGCTGTGCGGCCTGCTGTGCCTGCTGGCCATCCTGATCACCGCCCCCGAACTCATCGGCGGTGCGCTGCTGGGCGCCCTTGCCGGGCTGCTCACCGCGCAGCGCCGCGGCTACAACCGCGCCGACCGCCAGGCCGGCCTGTACAGCTACAACGGCGTGCTGCTGGGCCTGCTGCTCAGCCACGCACTGCCCTGGTCGGCCCTGCTGCCCCCGCTGATCATCGCCGCTGCGGGCCTGAGCAGCATGCTGGTGCACCAGTGGCTCAAGCGCAAAAGCCCCCGCCTGCTGCCCGCCTACACCGCGCCCTTCGTGCTGATCGGCTGGGCGGTACTGGCGCTGGCCGAGCCTTCCAGCGCCGGCTACGCCCCGGTCGCGGCCAACCCGCTGTTCGCCCTGGGCCGCGGCCTGGGCCAGATCTTCCTGCTCGACCAGCCGCTGGCTGGCCTGCTGATTGCCCTGGGCCTGCTGATCGCCAACCGCTACGCCGCCGCCTGGGCGCTACTGGGCGCCGCCCTGGGCGGCAGCGTGGCGCTGCTCGGTGGCGAGGCCGGTGCCGGCTACTACGGCCTGTACGGCTTCAATGCGGCGCTGGCCGCGCTGGCCTTCAGCCAGACCCGCGCACAACCCTGGCGGCCGTTGCTGGCCATCGTTCTGGCCATCGTGCTGCAACCGCTGCTGGGCCTGTTGCCGGTGCCGGGCCTGACCGCGCCGTTCATCCTCGCCTGCTGGCTGCTGCAACTGGGTACCGCTGCCCGACGTCGCCCGCTTGCACAGCTGCGGGCCAGCCCCTAGGCTCTGCTCCATCTTGTAATGGAAAGCGCCCATGAGCACCCCTTCGAGCTGGCGCGAGCGGCTCTACGTCATCGTCTTTCAAGCCGACACCGTGGCCGGCCGGCGCTTCGACAGCATTCTGCTGCTGATCATCCTGGCCAGCCTGATCACCGTCATCCTCGACAGCATCGACGAGGTCCACCAGGGCTACGCCGGGCTGCTGGCCTGGATCGAGTGGGGCTTTACCGCCATCTTCCTGGCCGAATACCTCACCCGCCTGTACTGCTCGCCCAAGCCGCTGCGCTATGCCTTCAGCTTCTACGGGCTGGTGGACCTGCTGGCGATCGTGCCGGGCATCATCGCCATCTACTACAGTGACGCGCAGTACCTGCTGATCATCCGCGTGATCCGCATGCTGCGCATCTTCCGCGTGCTCAAGCTCGGCCCGTACCTCAAGCAGGCCAACTACCTGATGTCGGCGCTGCGCGGCAGCAAGCAGAAGATCATCGTGTTCCTGGTCAGCGTGTCGACCCTGGTCACGGTGTTCGGCACCCTGATGTACGTGGTCGAAGGCCCGGAACACGGCTTCACCAGCATCCCCAAGGGCATCTACTGGGCCATCGTGACCCTGACCACCGTGGGCTTTGGCGACATCGTGCCCAAGACCCCGCTGGGCCAGGTGATTTCCTCGCTGGTGATGATCACCGGCTACTCGATCATTGCCGTGCCCACCGGCATCTTCACTGCCGAGCTGGCCAACGCCATGCGCGGCGAACAGCTGCAGCACGCCTGCCCCACCTGCCACAAGGGCAGCCACGAGCAGAGCGCCGCGTTCTGTTCACGCTGCGGCAATGCGCTGTTCAAGAAAATGGAATAACCAAAGCACTTTTTAATCTTTAAGCGACTAAGGCCGAGCCGCTATAGTCGCTGGCATAATGCCTTTCTCCCAACTCGAACAAGGAATGCGCAGTGAAAAAACTCTTTGGTGCCTCGCTTCTGGCCGCAGGCCTGGCCCTGGGCAACCTCGCCCAGGCCGCCCCGACCACCCTGCTCAACGTCTCCTACGACGTGATGCGCGACTTCTACAAGGACTACAACGCCGCGTTCCAGAAGCACTGGGAAGCCGAGCACAAAGAGAAGATCAACGTGCAGATGTCCTTCGGCGGTTCGAGCAAACAGGCGCGCTCGGTGATCGACGGCCTGCCGGCCGACGTCATCACCATGAACATGGCCACCGACATCAATGCCCTGGCCGACAACGGCAAACTGGTGCCGGACAACTGGGTCACCCGCCTGCCCAACAACAGCGCGCCCTTCACCTCCGCCACCGTGTTCATCGTGCGCAAGGGCAACCCCAAGGCCCTGAAGGACTGGCCCGACCTGCTCAAGGACGGCGTACAGGTGATCGTGCCCAACCCCAAGACCTCGGGCAACGGCCGCTACACCTACCTGTCGGCATGGGGCTATGTGCTCAAGAACGGCGGTGACGAGAACAAGGCCAAGGACTTCGTCGGCAAGCTGTTCAAGCAGGCACCGGTGCTCGATACCGGTGGCCGTGCCGCGACCACCACCTTCATGACCAACCAGATCGGCGACGTGCTGGTGACCTTCGAGAACGAAGCCGAGATGATCGCGCGCGAATTCGGTCGCGACCAGTTCGAGGTGATCTACCCGAGCGTGTCGGCCGAAGCAGAGCCGCCGGTGAGCGTGGTCGACAAGGTGGTGGACAAGAAGAAAAGCCGTGCCACCGCCGAGGAGTACCTCAAGTACCTGTGGTCGCCTGAAGCCCAGGAAATTGCCGCCAACAACTACCTGCGCCCACGCGACGCGACCGTGCTGGCCAAGTACACCGACCGCTTCCCCAAAGTCGACTTCCTGTCGGTGGAAAAGACCTTCGGTGACTGGCGCACCGTGCAGAAGACCCACTTCAACGACGGCGGGATCTTCGACCAGATCTACACCGGGCAGTAAGGCCGGGTGACGAATCCGGGGCCTGTGACGGGCCCCGGATTTTTTGTGGCCGGCGTTCGGGCCTGTCGCGGGTCAAGCCCGCTGCCACAAGGTGATGTGCCGATTTCAAGGGCGATGTCGCACCTGTGGCAGCGGGCTTGACCCGCGATGAATTCACCTCGGTTTCGAACTTGCCCGGCAAATACCGATCAGTTCCTTGGACTACCCTTTCCGTCATTCACGGCTCAAGGAGTGCCCAGTGACCCGATTGCTCACCCTGTTGCTCGGTTGCCTGCTCAGCACGCAACTGCTCGCCGCCAGCCTCATCCCCGGCACCGACAGCGCCGAAACCGCCGAAAAAGCCCCGGAACCCGTGGTTCAGGGCGGCCTGCTCGGCGCCCTGGCCAACAGCCTCGACAGCGTCACCCAGGAAATCGACGTCGACGGTCACCTGGTCGACGCATGGCGCCTGCGCGCCAATCGCGCCAGCAAGGAGGCCAACCAGCTGGTCGACCGCCACGCCGAAGACTCCTTCGACCTGCTGGTGGACTTTGCCCTGCTCAGCCTCACCTGGCTGGTGGTGTTCGGCGTGCTCACCAGCCTGGGCCGCGTGCTGTCCCACCACATCAATCGCAGGCGCCCGCTGCGCGAACGTCCGCGGTTGCAGAAACTGCTCGGCTACCTGCTGCCCTACACCCTGCCGGCCCTGGCCAGCCTGCCCGCCACCCTCTACGCCAGCACGCGCCTGCTCGACCCCTCGATCGGCCGCGCGCTGGGCCTGAGCCTGGCCTACGCCACCAGCAGCGGCCTGTTCTCGACGTCGATCATCCTGTGCCTGATCACCGTGTTCGACACCGGCCACAAGCGCACCGCCGTGCGCATCATCCGCAAGATCGCGCCACGCCCGTTGTTCATGATCGGCTTTCTCGCCGCCTGGGCCGACGCCCTGACCAGCCCGCAGATCACCCGCCAGATCGGTGGCAACCTCACCAGCAGCATCGCGGTGATCACCGGCCTGCTGGCCACCTTCGCCTTCGCCGCGCTGGTGATCCGCCTGCGCCGCCCGGTGGCCCACCTGATCCGCAACCGCGACCTGCACGACCGCCTGCAGCACCGCGCCCTGCAGGAAACCCTGCGGATCTTCTCGTGGCTGTGGTACCTGCCGATCCTGATGATGATCCTGGTATCGGCGATCAACCTGATCGGCGCCGGCGAAGAAAGCCAGAAGGCCCTGCAAAAGGCCCTGCTGACCACGGTGCTGCTGGTGGGCACGGTGTTCCTGAGCACGGTGCTGCAGCACCTGTTCAAGTCCCGCGAGGTCGACCCCGGCCAGCGCCTGCGCCCCTACAAGGAACTGGTGCGCAACCTCGCCCACGCGCTGCTGCGCATCGGCATGGCCATCGCCTTCATCGAGCTGCTGGGGCGCATCTGGGGCTTTTCGGTGCTCGAATTCGCCGTGCGCAACAGCCTGGGCCGGGCAATCAGCGATTCGCTGAGCAGCATCGGGTTGATCTTGCTGGTCACCTGGCTGCTGTGGGTGGTGATCGACACCGCCATCCAGGAAGCCCTCAAGCCCAGCGCCGGCCGGCGCGCTTCGCGCCAGCCCAGCACACGGGTGCGCACCATCCTGCCGATGCTGCGCAACGCGGTGAAGATCGTGCTGGTGGTGATCTGCACCATCACCACCATGGCCAACCTGGGCATCAACGTGGCGCCGCTGCTGGCCGGTGCCGGGGTGGTCGGCCTGGCCATCGGTTTCGGTTCGCAGCAGCTGGTACAGGACGTGATCACCGGCCTGTTCATCCTGATCGAGGACACCATCGCCATCGGCGACTGGGTGGTGCTCGACTCCGGCCACGCCGGCACCGTCGAGAGCCTGACCATCCGCACCCTGCGCCTGCGCGACGGCAAGGGCTTCGTGCACTCGGTACCGTTCGGCCAGATCAAGGCCGTCACCAACCAGTCGCGCCAGTTCGCCTATGCGTTCTTCTCGGTGCAGTTCAGCTACCAGACCGATGTCGACAGCGCCCTGCACCTGATCCGCGAGGTGGGCCAGTCGATCAGCGAGGACCCGGTGCTGCGCCACAGCCTGCAAGGGCCGCTGCAGGTGTTCGGGGTGGACGCCATGAACCTCAACGGCATCACCCTCACCGCCCAGTTCCGCACCACCTCGGGCGGGCAGTACGCAGTGAACCGGGCGTTCAACGAACGCCTGAAAAAGCGCGTGGACCAGACCGACGACGTGAGCTTCGCGCAGTATTACCCGCAGCCGGCCCACGTACGCGACGAAACGGTGTAGACACTGCGGCGTTCAACCTTCCCGGCATGGGAAGGTGGTGCTAAAGTCGCCGCCATGAAATTTACCCGTGCCGACCGCTCGCTGATTGCCTGGACGCTGTACTTCAGCGTCCTGTTCAATCTGTTCGCCTGCGGTATCGGCCACGGGCAGATGATGGGCCTGCAGCTCAACGGCATCGGCGGAGCCTTCTGCTCGGCCATGGGCACCCCGGGCCCGACCCTCAAGACCGATTACAGCGACGCCTCCATCGCCGGCTGGGACAGCCTGCAAACCTGCCCGGTGTGTGCCGCGGCCGTGGTGTGCCTGGCCCTGAGCCTGGTGATCGGCTGGCTGCTGGCGTTCACCCGCACGCGCCGCTACCACCGCGAACTGCGCAGCAAGGCGCCACCTCGCTACTGCTGGCCCTCGGCCAACCCGCGCGCCTCCCCCCTGCTGGCCTGATCCAACCCGGCAGCCTTGCCGCTGCCCGTACCGGCACACGCCTGCGCCACTGCGCGGGGGTGCCGTTGGCTCACCTGCAGAGTTCGCTCAATGACCCCTTTCCCACGTTTGCAGGGCTGCACTGCCCTGCTCTGCGCCCTGTCGCTCAACGCCGTTGCCGACGAGGCACTCGTGCTGCCCGATGTACTGGTCAGCGACCGGCCGATTCCGGTGGACGGCGTGTTGCTCGACACCCCCTCGCAAACCGGTTCGCGCCTGGGCCTCACGCCCCGCGAAACCCCGGCCTCGATCAGCATCGTCAACCGCCAGCAGATCGAACAGCGCGGCGCCAGGACCACCCAGGACATGCTCGCCGGCGTACCCGGCCTGAACGCCGCCTCCCCGCCCGGCTCGGCCGGCTCGGTATCGTACCGGGGCTTTTCCGGGGCGCAGATCACCCAGCTGTTCAATGGCATCAGCGTGCAGTACGACTCGATCGCCGCACGCCCGGTCGACAGCTGGATCTATGACCGCGTCGAAGCGGTCGGCGGCCCGTCCAGCTTCCTGTTCGGCGCCGGCGCCGTAGGCGGCTCGATCAACTACATCACCAAGCTGGCCAACCGCGACGAAGACTTCAATGAAGGCCGCGTCAGCTATGGCAGCTACGACAGCAGCGAGACCTCGTTCGGCTTCAACCACGCACTCAACGACACCAACCATGCGCGCCTGGATTTCAGCCATACCCGCAGCAATGGCTACGTCGACCGCGAGGAGCGCGATGCCTGGAGCGTGGCGTTCTCGCTGCTGACCGACATCAACGACCAGCTGTCCCACACCCTGGCACTCGAATACCAGAACGAGAGCGTCGACAGCCCCTACTGGGGCAGCCCGGTGCTCAACCCGCTGGGCGGCCAGATGAAGGTCGACAAGAGCCGGCGCTTCGAGAACTACAACGTCGAGGACGGGCGCTACGAGCAGCGCGTGCGCTGGCTGCGCTCGATCACCGAGTACCGTTTCGACGACGCCACCTCGTTGCGCAATACGCTTTACCACTACAACGCCGAGCGCAACTTCCGCAATCTCGAGACCTACACCTACAACGCCGACAACAGCCGCGTGCAACGCTCCGGCAGCCTGCTGCAACGGCACGACCAGGAGCTCAACGGCAACCGCGTGGAACTGCTGCATGACGGCCAACTGTTCGGCCTGCGCAGCCAGTGGTCGACGGGCCTGGACTACAGCCACAACGTGCAGATGACCTACCCGCGCTCGGGCACCGCTGCCGGCAGCGTCGACCCCGACCACTTCGACCCGGGACACTTCTACGACCTGCCGGGCATGTTCCCCGGCTACGAGAAGAACCGTCAGAACACGGTCGACACCTGGGCCGGCTTTTTGGAGAACCGCCTGACCCTGACCGATCGCCTGACCCTGCTGACGGGCCTGCGCCACGACAGCATCGACCTGCAGGTACGCAACTACCGCGCCGTCAACGAGGCCAACCCGGCGCAGTTCAAACGCCGCTACCAGCCCACCACCGGGCGTGTGGGCCTGGTGTTCGAGCTGACCCCGTCGGCCAACGTGTATGTGCAGTACAGCACCGCCGCCGACCCGCCCGCCGGCATGCTCACCACCGCCAGCTTCGGCCAGGTGCGCGACTTCGACCTGAGCACCGGCAAGCAGCTGGAGGTGGGCAGCAAGTTCGACTTTCTGGACGGACGCGGTTCGGCCACCGTGGCCGCCTACCGCATCGAGCGCGACAACCTGGCCACCGCCGACCCGGCCAACCCCGGCTTCACCCAGCCGGTGGGCAAGCAGTCGTCACGCGGTATCGAGGTGGCGGCGGCGCTGCGCGTCACCCCGCAACTGCTGGCCGAAGGCAACTTCGCCTATGTCGATGCGCAGTACGACGCGTTCAACGAAAACGTCGGCGGCCAGTCGTTCTCGCGCAAGGGCAACACCCCCACCAACACCCCGGACCGGGTGGCCAACCTGTGGCTGACCTACGACCTGGACCCGCAGTGGCAGGTGGGCGGCGACAGCCGCTATGTGTCGTCGGTGTACGCCGATGCGGCCAACACCCGCTACGCGCCGTCGTACACCCTGTTCGGGGCCTTCGTCGGCTACAAGGTGGATGCCGACACGCGCATCACCGCGCGGGTGCGCAACCTGACCGACGAGGTGTACGCACGCTGGACCTCGTCGAGCATGCTCTACCTGGGTGCACCGCGCACCTTCGAACTGGCGGTGCAGACCCGCTTCTGACTGGGCCGGGCCGGGGCGTTCGCGCCCTGGCCCTGATGGAGCGTCGCAATGAAGCGTTATCTGTATCTGTGGCATCGCTGGCTGGGGATCGTGACCTGCGTGTTCATGGCGCTGTGGTTCGTCTCGGGCATGGTGATGCTGTACGTGGGCTACCCCAAGCTGACCCCGCGCGAGCACCTGGCGCACCTGCCGGCGCTGTCGGCGCAGGGCTGTTGCGTCTCGCTGGGCGAGGCGCTGGCGGTGACCGATCCGCAACCTGCACGCATACGCCTGAGCAGCGTGGCCGGGCAGGCGCTTTACCTGTTCGACTATGCCAGCGGCGAGGCCGTGGCGGTGGACGCAACTAGCGGCCAGCGCATCGCCCCCACCAACCGCGAACGGGCGCTGGCCAGTGCCGGGCAATACGACCCGCATGCGCCGCTGACCTATCGCGACGCGGTGCAGGAAGACCTGTGGAGCCATTCGCGCGCACTGGATGCGCACCGGCCGCTGCACCGCGTGCAGTTGAGCGATACGGACGGCACCTTGCTGTACATCAGCGGCCAGACCGGCGAAGTGGTGCGCGATGCCAGCGCCAGCGAGCGCGGCTGGAACCTGATCGGCGCCTGGCTGCACTGGCTGTATCCATTGCGCGGCATCGGCGTGGACGGGCTGTGGAGCAACCTGGTGATCTACCTGTCGCTGGCAGCCAGCGTGATGGCGCTGTTGGGCGCGGTGGTGGGTGTGATGCGCTGGCGCTTCAGCCGGCCCTACCGCAGCGGTTCGCGTTCGCCGTACAAGGGCTGGGCACGCTGGCACCATGTGGGCGGGTTGCTGTTCGGTGCCCTGGCCATCACCTGGATTTTCAGTGGGCTGATGTCGATGAACCCGTGGCGGCTGTTCAGCAGTGCGCAGCCGCTGGATACCTCGGCGTATCAGGGCGGGCCGCTGAATGCGGCGGCGTTCCCGCTGTCGGTGCCCCAGGCACTGGCGCGCTTTGCCGACCAGGGCTTCACCGCCCGCGAGCTGGAGTGGCGGCTGATCGGGGGCGCGGGGTATGTGGTGGGCCAGGACGGCGCGGGACGCACGCGGGTACTGTCGATGCACGACGGCCAGGTGCTGCAGCGTCTGCCGCGGGCGGTGCTGGAGCAGGCGGCGCGGGCGATCGGGCCGGCGATGCAGGTGCAGCAGTTGGAGGCCTACGACTTCTACTACTACGCACGGGCCGAGCAGAGCATGCTCGGGCATCTTGAAAAGCGTCTGCCGGTGCTGCGGGTGCGCTTCGACGACCCGGCGCAGACCTGGCTGCATCTGGACCTGTACACCGGTGAAGTACTGGGGCAACTGGACCAGCCACGGCGCGCGTCACGCTGGCTGTTCGCGTTGCTGCACAGCTGGGACTGGCTACCGCTGCTGACGCGGCGGCCGTTGTGGGATGGGTGGATGATCGTGCTCAGCCTGGGTGGGCTGGTGCTGAGCGTGAGTGGTGTGGTGATGGGGTGGCGGCGTTTGCGCCGCTAGCCTCATTCGCCGGCAAGGCCGGCTCCTACAGACGACGCAAAACCTGTAGGAGCCGGCCTTGCCGGCGAACAATTCACCCCGGTCACCCCTGGCGAAACACCAGCGCCTTCAGCCCGCCCACCGGATCACTGTCCGCAAACTCCGGTGGATTGGCCAGACGCTCCACGAACACCAGCCCCGGCGCCTCGGCTGCCATCCCCTCGATCAGAAAGTCAGGCCCGATGGCCGGGTCGTTCACGCACGCCAGCACCGTGCCGCCTTCATTCAACAGCTCCGGCAGGCGGCGCAGGATCTTGCTGTAGTCCTGGGTCAGCACAAAGCTGCCCTTCTGGAACGTCGGCGGGTCGATGATGATCAGGTCATACGGCCCGCTCTTGCGCACCTTGCCCCATGACTTGAACAGCTCATGCCCCAGAAACCCCACCCGCCCCAGGTCATGCCCGTTGAGCCGATGGTTGTCGCGCCCGCGGCTCAGGGCCGAGCGCGCCATATCGAGGTTGATCACCTGCTCGGCCCCCCCGGCAATCGCTGCCACCGAAAACCCGCAGGTGTAGGCGAACAGGTTGAGCACCCGCTTGCCCGCCGCCTGCTCCCGCACCCAGCGCCGGCCATAGCGCATGTCCAGGAACAGCCCGGTGTTCTGCTTCAGGCCCAGGTCCAGCTGATAGCGCAGGCCATCCTCGTCGATCACCCGGTGCTCGCTCGGCTCGCCCAGCAACCACTGGCCGGGGCTGTCGGGCAGGTAGCGGTGCTGAATCAGGATCGCCTGCCCGGGCCAGCCAGGGCTGGCGGCCAGGGTGCGCAGCATCTGCTCCAGCGTGGCCAGTTGCCCTTCGGGCGGTTCGCGAAACAGCGAGACCAGCAGCACGCCCTGCAGCCAGTCCACGGTGATCTGTTCGAGCCCCGGCCAGCAGCGCCCGCGCCCATGGAACAGGCGCCGGGTTTCGGCAGGCGCAGGGTTCAGGGCACCGAGCAGGTGGGCGTGAAGGGTGGCAATCGGCATGGCAGGATTCACTGGGACAAAAAGGGCTATTTTAGCGGCAAGCTTCACGCAGCAAGCGACAAGTTTGCGCCGGGCGCCTGTTTACTTGTCGCTTGTGGCGTGCAGCTTGCCGCTCGCCCTCCACCACCAGCCCTGCTGCATGCCGGCAGCCGCCAGCAGAATCGCCGCCACCCCCAGCCATTGCAGCGCGCTCAAGCGATGGCCAAAGGCAAACCAGTCGACGAAGATCGCCGCAATCGGGTAGATGAACGACAGCGCCCCGGTCAACGCGGTCGGCAGTTTCTGGATGGCGCCATACAGCAGCACGTACATCAGGCCGGTGTGCACGATACCCAGCGTCACCAGGCTGGCCAGCGCCCCCGCAGTGCCCGGCAGGCCGCCGGTATTGGCAAAGGGCGCCAGCAACAGGATGCCGGTGCTCACCTGGATCAGCGCGATCAGGTGCGGCGGCGTGCCACTCAGGCGCTTGATGATCAGCGCGGCCACCGCGTACAGAAACGCCGCGCCCAGCGCCAGCGCGATGCCCAGCAGGTAATCCTCGCCACTGCCCTGCCCGCTGCCGTGGGCACTCACAATGGCCAGCATCCCGGCAAACGACACCCCCAGCCAGAACAGCTTGGGCACACTGAGCTTTTCACCCAGAAACACCGCCGCCAGCCCCACCAGCATGAACGGCTGCACGTTGTACACCGCCGTACCGATGGCAATCGAGGCCCGTGAATAGGAGCCGAACAGCAGCACCCAGTTGCCCACGATGGCCACCCCGCTGAGTACCGCCAGGGCAAAGCTGGCACGTGTGAGGATGCCCGGCCGCAGAAAACCCAGCACGGCGCACACCAGCAACAGCGTGCCGGCGCCGAACACGCAGCGCCAGAACACCACGTCCAGCACCGGTTGCCCCGACACCAGCACGAACCAGCCGATGGTGCCGGATATCAGCATCGCGGCGACCATTTCCAACGACCCACGGCGTATTGAATTGTCCATCTCTCACCTCCCAGACGATGGACAGATTATGCGAGCGAAAAGCCAGGGCACTCCATAGCAAAAACAAGGCTAGACTCAAGCCTTGCCTTTTTTATCAAGGCAATTTCATTGATCTGCCTGACGAGGACTGCATGACTGATGATATCGACCAGCTGTTGATCAAGGCGCTGATGGAAGACTCGCGGCGTTCGCTCAAGGCGCTGGCGCACCTGAGCGGGCTGTCGGCGCCCAGCGTCAGCGAGCGCCTGCGTCGCCTGGAAGAACGCGGCGTGCTCAAGGGCTACACGGTCGACATCGACCCGCGCAGCTTCGGATACCAGTTGCAGGCCATCGTGCGCATTCGTCCGTTGCCGGGGCAACTGCAGGAGGTGGAGCGCCAGATCATCGCCATCCCCGAGTTCACCGAGTGCGACAAGGTCACGGGTGACGACTGCTTCATCGCGCGCCTGCATGTACGCTCGATGGAGCAGCTCGACACCCTGCTCGACAAGCTCAACAGCCACGCCGAAACCAACACCGCCATCGTCAAGAAAAGCCCGGTGAAGCGACGGCTGCCGCCGATGGCATAAGCGCCATACTGGCGGGCAGCGCGGGATTCGCAGAGCAACGGCACGTTCCACACATATGCTAGCCTTGCGCCCCTCTCCCGCAAGGACGCACCGTCACCATGTTCGCTTTCCCAAGGCCCCTCTGCATGCTGGGCCTGGCGCTGGCCTTCACCAGCGCCCACGCCACCGACCCGATCAACCTGTACCAGGGCGCCCTCGGCGAGCGCAAGGTCGAGGTCGCCCTGCAATACACCTCGCAGTACGAGTACGTGCAAGGCTACCTGCTGGACATCGAGCACCACACCAGCCTGCCACTGGAAGTGACGCCCTACAGCAAGGACGTGCCACTGCTGATCAACATCATGGACAACCCGCGCATGCCCGCCGCAGCATTGCGGGTGCGCCCCTTCGTGTTCACGCACGATCGCGACTTCAGTGGCGAATGGATCGACCTGCGCACCCGGGAACGTGTGCCCTTCAGCCTCACGCGCCAGACTCGCTTCAGCGACGAGCAGCGCTCCAGCTGGCAAGGCGCGCTGCTGCAACAGCCGCAGAACCGCGGCAAGAGCTTCTATGTGCACGCCAGCAAGGCCGAGGGCGAATACACCGGCAAGGTCGATCGCATCACCATCATCGACCTCGCCAGCGGCAGCACACTGCAGGTGCTGGACAACCTGGCGCTGGCGTTCAACGGCACCCGCACCCTGACCTTCGCCGACTACAACGGTGACGGCATCATCGACTTCAGGGCCTCGCCCATCGGCCAGCGCGCCACCGGCGGCGCCAACCAGGAGCCGGACCAGTTCTACCTGTACCAGCCCACCAGCAATACCTACCAACGCCACACCGAACTCGAAGCGCTGGGCGACAAGGGCGCGCTCAAGTTCCCCGCCCCCGGCTGGGTAGCCCAGCGCCAGGGCAGCAACTACGACACCGGGACCAGCGACTGGCAGTACTACCACTTCGTCGACCCCAAGCAACTGGTGTGGCAGCGCCACAGCGTGGAGCCTTTCTGATGCCGTTTCGTACCCTGTTCGCCTGCCTGCTGCTGTGCCTGAGCGCCAATGCCCTGGCCTACCATTCCGTGTACCAGGGCAAACTCGGCGGGTTGCCGGTGACGCTGGTGATCGAGCGCACCAACGACTACGTGACCGGTATCTACTACTACGAGCGCTACCACACGCCGATCCGGCTCAAGCCCACGCGCAACACCGACACCTACAACTTCGCCATGGACGAACTGGACAGCGGCGGCCTGCCCACCGCGCGCCTGCATTTCCAGAAAGCCGATTTCAGCAGCCGTGCCCAGCCGCTGCAAGGCACCTGGACCGCCTACGCCAGCGGCAAGCAGCTGCCCTTCACGCTCAAGCTGGTGGCCGACATCGGCCTGCAGACACCCTCGTCGGGCGCGGTACTGCCCCAGGCCGCATCCACCGAACGCTTCTACTTCCAGTTGCCGATGGACATGGACTATGCCGCCCTCGAAACCATCCAGGTGATGGACAAGGCCACCGGCAAGCTGCAGCAGACGCTGGAGGTGAAGGTGCCGGGCTGTCGCAGCAAGGGTATCGACACCGTCCAGGTACGCCTGCAGGGTGGCGCCACCCAGGTGCTCATCCCTTCCAGCCCGTATTGCCTGGGCAAGACGTTCGAGTGGCGCGAGGCCAGCGCACGCTTCGAGGTGGTGAACTAGCCCTCAGCTCGGGCAGGCGAGGTCGCCGTTGTCCAGCCCCTGCTTGTAGTTGCGGCTGAGCAAGCTGGCCTTGCCGTCGTGCCAGGTCAGGGTCAGCACATACAGCGAGTCGAAATCCTCGCCGTCCCAGTCGTCGGTGATGGTGCGTTTTTCGCCCAGCGCCTTGCCGGCCACGGTGTTGATCAGCTCGGGCAGGTAGCCGTGTGACCACGCGGTGTAGACCGTGGCGTTGCGGTACTTGTCCTGCAGCAGCTCGTCGGCCAGGTCGCCGGTGTCGTTGGCGCCGAAGTCGATGTTCACCGGCAGGCCGAGCTTGATCGCGCTCGGGCTGATGGTCATCAGCGGACGGATATAGCTGTAAGCATTGTCGTTGCTGCCCTCCTCCACTTCGCGGCTGGGGTTGGCGGCAAACACGTAGTCGGCGGGGCCGAATTTTTCCGGGAGCAGAGTGGCCAGGTCCAGGGCGCGGTTGAGGCCCTGGCAGTTCAGTTGCCCGAGGCCTTCGCCGGGCTTTTCTGCATGGCGCAGGAAGACCAGGGTCTGGGTGCCGTCCACCGGCTGGGCTCGGCTTTCGAGCGCTTCGAAGGTCAGCAGGGTGGCGCCGACGACCAGCGGAACGGAAAACAGCGCAGGGCGATAACGCCGAAAAAAGGAGGGCAACTTCATGGCACGGGCTCTTTGCGACAAATAGGGTTGAGGCTGACCCGCCTGTGCCACCCCGCAGCCGAGGCTGCGGGGTGATCCCTGTCTGTCGTTCCATCCGTGGAAACGGGCGTGCTTGAGAGTGTCGCAAACCCGTTTGGTTCATCCGTGCCGGCTCAGCCTTGAGCCAGCGCCAGTCTGGCGCAGGGATGTTTCGCGATGATGACGCTCAGATCAGCTTGCGCCGGATCGCTTCTTCAACCGAACTGCGGCTCAGGTGCTCGATGATGGCATCGCCCGAATCGTTGAACGGCACCGCGAAGATCAACAGCAATTGCATCCAGGTGGTGATGGTTTCGCTCTTGCTGACCTTGCCGATGAGTTTGCCTTCACGGTCCTTGTACAGCGTCTCCAGGGTCAGGGTGTTGTCGAAGGTGGACGGGATGATGAACAGCGTCGCACCGGTCAGCGTCGCCGCCAGCACGTTGCCTTGCTCGTTGTTCCTGAGCGTGACGTAGGCGTACACGTCGGAGTCGACCTTCTCGCTGGTCACCCGTGTGAAGCGCTCGCTCTGTTCATAGCTCTGCACCAGGGTCTTTTCGAAACGCATCAGGTTGGCGTTGCTGGCGCGCGGCTGGCCGTCGAACTCGTACAGTGTGTTGAAGCGCACATAGGCGGTCTTGTGCGCGGGCGCCGCATCGGCGGCAGGCAGCGGCGGCCAGGCTTCGACCACCGGCAACTGGTGCTGGGAGTAGCTGATGCAGCCGGTCAGGGCCGTGCTGAGGGCCAGCAACAGGGCCATTAGGCAATGACGCATGGTTGAATTCCTTTCAGTGAGTGGCCAATTGCGGGGCAGCCGTCGCGGTGTCGAGCAACCTGGTGATCAGCTGACGCAACTGCACGCCCCCCAGGCTGCCGTTGGCATAGTCGTTGTCGTACAGGCCGACATTGTTGTCGAGCTTGACCTGCTCGGTTACGCGGGTGAGGCGCTTGCCGTCGCGGTCTTCGATCACCAGCTCGCCGGCCAGGTCGTACTTGTCGACATAGATCGGGCCGTTGAACCAGATCCAGAACGTCAGCGTCACCAACGCGCCGGGAACGTAACCGGGGTGCGTGGTGCGCTTGCCCTTGAGCGAGGTGATGGTGAACTTGAGCACTACATCCTGCTCGCCCAGGGTGGCGGGAAATTCCACCAGTTTGGTGAAGTACTCGCCGCGGTCGACGTAGTGGCTGATCTGTGCGGTGAGCTGGCGGCTGATGTTCAGGCGCACGTCATCCTTGAGGTCGGGCGCGGTGATGGCCACGTCGGCGATCTGGGCGCCCCGCTGTGCAGTATTGTCGGCCACGGTGACCGGTTCGCCGATCGGGCCCACCGGTGTGAAGGAGTAGCAACCGGTAAGGCCGAGGCAGGCCAGGAAAAGAAAACAGAAAGTACGCAGCACGCAAAATGTCCTTGCTTCGGGTGAGAGACAGGCTGTTATCGGCATCAGGGCCAAAGACTGTAATGAGAATGACTCAGCCCTCAATCGTCGCGGGTGAGGACCTCGAGCAACTCGATCTCGAAGGTGAGGGTCGAATTCGGCGGGATGCTGCCTACGCTGCGCGCGTCGTAACCCAGGTGCGCCGGCACGATCAGCTTGCGCTTGCCGCCCACCTGCATGCCCATCAGGCCCTGGTCCCAGCCCTTGATCACGCGGCCGGTGCCGATCACGCACTGGAACGGCTTGCCGCGTTGGTGGGAGGAATCGAATACGCTGCCATCGTCCAGCCAGCCGGTGTACTGGGTGGTGATCAGCGCCCCCTTGACGGCCGCCTTGCCGTCGCCCAACTGGAGGTCGATGATTTGAAGTTCGTTGCTCATGGGTGATCTCTGACGGCTATGGGACGTTTTCTGCCGATGCGTTTTCGCAGCAATGGCCGTGTTTTGCAAGGCTGTGGGGAGCGAACTCGGCTCATGAGGTGGCGCCGGCTGTCACCGGCTCGTGCTGGCGCATCGACCAGCACACCCCGCCCACCACCAGCACGATCGCCGCGCCCTCCAGCAGGTTCGGCCCGCTCTGGCGCCAGATGAACGCATACAGCAAGGCAAACAGGGTCTCGAACACGATCAACTGCCCGCTCAGGGTCAGCGGCATGCGCTTGGCTGCCGCATTCCACAACACCCCCGCCAGCCACGAGCCAAACAGCGCGCAACCCAGGCTGAACGCCCAGAACAGCTGCCAGCGCTCAGCAGTGGCCTGCACCTGCAACTGCTGCGGCTGCCACACCCACAGCAGCGCCACCAGCACCAGGCTGAACACGCCGGTCACCACCCCGGTGAGCACCGACCACTGATGGCTGTCCAGGTGCCGGCACTGCTTGAGATAGCGGCTGTTGTAGGTGGCGTACCAGGTCCAGCAGGCCAGCGCGGCCAGCGCATAGAGCAGCCCGGCGAGCTTGTCCTGCACCGCCCCCGGCTCCACCGCGAAGGTCTGCAGGTTGATGCACAGCATGCCCGCCAGGATCAGCGCCAATGGCCCGGCCAGGCGCGACAGGGCCACCGCGCCGCTGTCATTGCGCCCGTACAGGGTGATGGTCAGCGGCAGCACACCAACGATCAGCGATGCCGGCGCCACGCCCAGGCGCTGGATCGCCGCCACCAGGCACATGAAGTACAGCAGGTTGCCGATCAGCGCCAGGCGCGCCAGCATCCACACGTCTGCCCGTTCGAGCTGACGCAGAGCCTTGCGCATTGGCAGCAGCAGCGCGAGCGATACCGCCCCCAGCAGGACGAACCGCGCACAGGCCAGCAGCACCGGGCTGAACTCCGGCAGCAGTTGCGGCACCATCAGCACCATGCCCCACATCGCACCGGCCACGCCGGCATACGCCACACCCCGTTTCACTTGCCTGCTCCTCGTTTTTCAGAGCACGCAGGCTAGCCAAATGCAGGCGTCCAGGCAAAAGATCATTCGGCATGCAGGCATTCCCATGGGGAATACCTTTAAAGCGCAAAGCACCGGGTTTACCATCCAGCCATTCCCTGAACCGAAGACCCCGCAATGAGCCGCTTCAGCCGTCACCTGCCCCCGCTGGATACCCTGATCGCTTTCGAGGCGGTGGTACGCACCGGCAGTTTCACCCGCGCCGCCGCCGAGCTGTCGCTGACCCAGAGCGCGGTGAGCAAACAGATCAAGCTGCTTGAAGAACACCTGGGCGCGCCGCTGTTCGAACGCCGCGCCCGCGGCATCACCCTGACCGCCGCCGGCAGTGGCTTCAATGCCATCGTCGAGCCGATGCTCGACAGCCTGCTGGCCAACGTATTGCGCCTCAAGAGCGGGCACGGCAGCCGCAATGTCAGCGTGATCTGCACCCATGCGGTGGCACAGTACTGGTTGTTCCCGCGGCTGCTGCGCTTCAACGCACAGCACCCCGAGCTGACAGTGAACATCCATGCCAGCAACGAGATGGATGAACGCGTGGTGGGCAACTATGACTTCGGCGTGCTGTACGGCCATGGCCGCTGGAGTTCACTGCAGGCCGACAAGCTGTTCGATGAATGCATCTACCCCATCGTCAGCACCCAGCGGGCCCTGCCGCCAGCCGATTCGCTGGCGGCGCTGCAGGCCCTGCCGCTGATCCAGCTGGATGCCTCGGCCTGGAACTGTCTGGATTGGCCCGACTGGTTCGCGCACCTGGGGGTGCGCTACAAGGCGCCGGCCGATGCGGTGACATTCAATCAGATCACCCTGGTGTTCGACGCGGTGATGCAGGGTATGGGGGTGGGGTTGGGCTGGGAGCTCATGGCCCGCGAGCGCATCGCCAGCGGGCAGGTGCGGCCGGTGTCGGAGTTCATCGTGCACACCGGCCAGGCCGACTACCTGGTGCACGACAGGCAGCGTGTGTGCTCGCCGGCGGCCCAGGTATTCAGGGACTGGTTGCTGGCGCTCAACTGAACTGCGCTTGCACCTCGGCGCCGGTGAGGGTCCGGGTCTGGTTGGCGAAGCAATAGAAGCCCGGCTTCTGATCGATGTAGATCTGCAGTTCCAGCGCCCAGTCACTCTCGCCATCGAGCACGCCCACCGGCACGGCGTCGAAGCCGCCGGCCTTGAGGCGATAGAACAGGTGGGTGCCGCAGGTGCCGCAGAAGCCGCGCTGTGCCCACTCGGAGGAATCGTAGATGCGCGGGGTGTCGCCGCTGAGCCTGAGGGTCTGGGTGCTGTGCACCACCATCAACGGGCCACCGGACCATTTGCGGCACATGCTGCAATGGCAGGCGCTGACACTGGCGTTGTCGAGGCTGACGCTGAGGTGAATGGCGCCGCACAGGCAGCTGCCGTGTT
Organism: Pseudomonas sp. MF6396; assembly: GCF_002018915.1. Taxonomy (NCBI): domain Bacteria; kingdom Pseudomonadati; phylum Pseudomonadota; class Gammaproteobacteria; order Pseudomonadales; family Pseudomonadaceae; genus Pseudomonas; species Pseudomonas sp. MF6396. The sequence continues at coordinate 144,379 of NZ_MVOK01000008.1, forward strand.
TTTCCTGGGGTTGGGACATGGTGCAGGGTCCTTGCGGTGAGCGGTAGGGCTGAAGTCTAGCAGCAGTCGGCCCCGGCCCTTTCGCCGGCAAGGCCGGCCACTACAGCGGATTACGCCGTCACCGGGGTCAACACCGGTTCCCCGGCAAAGAACGCCTGCAGGTTGCGCAGCACCAGCGCCACCGTATCGCGCGCCGCTTCCGGCGACTGTCCGGCCACATGCGGGGTCAGCACCACGTTGTCCAGCGCCTTGAGTGCCTGCGGCACTTCAGGCTCGGCATCGAACACATCCAGCCCGGCCCCGGCAATACGCCCTTCGCGCAACGCCGCCACCATCGCATCGGTGTCCACCACGCTGGCCCGCGCAATGTTCACCAGAAAACCCTGAGGCCCCAGTGCGTCCAGCACCGCCGCGTCGACCAGGTGGCGCGTACCGGCCCCGCCCGGGGTGGCAACGATCAGAAAGTCCACCTCCCCCGCCAGCGCCAGCGGGCTTTCGCACCAGGTGTAGGGCACGTCGGTGCGTGGCCGGCGGTTGTGGTAGCTGACCTGCATGTCGAAGCCCAGCGCCGCACGCCGGGCAATCGCCAACCCCGTCGCGCCAAGGCCCAGTACCCCGAGGCGCTTGCCGCTCAGCGACGGGCTGATCACACGGTTCCACTGCCCCTGGCGGGTGGTGGCATCGGCACGGGGAATATCGCGCACGATGGCGAACAGCAGCGCCAGGGCATGGTCGGCCACCGCAGTGGCGTTGGCACCGGCGCCATTGGTCACGGTGATGCCACGCGCAGCAGCCGCTGCCAGGTCCACTTCCTCATAGCCGGCGCCGATGACGCAGATGATTTTCAGATGGGGCAAGGCGGCGATTTCGTCGGCTCGCAAGCCCAGCGGCCCGCGGGTCAGTACCGCATCGATTGCGCCGCCGTGGCGGGCGATGGCCTCGGCACGCAGGGCCGGGGTCTGTGCCCGAATCAGCTCGAAGCCGGCCTGTTCGAGCAAGGGCAGGTAGTCATCCACCGTTTCTACCAGCACCAGTACCTTGTGTGTCATGCCCTGCCCCCTGGCCATTCGCAAAAGGGGCATTATGCCGGCTTGGGCTTACTGGGCGAAAGCCCGTCCCAGGCCGCCCGGCACGCCGCTGCTGTCGGTGTCCTGCCAGGGGCCGTCAGGGCTGGTGGCCCAGCTCCAGCCATTGCTGAAGCGGTAGTAGGTGCGTTGGCGGTAGAAGGTGTTGGTCTTGCCTTCGAGCACGTACACCCCGAGTTTAGGGTCCCAGTGGCTGGCGCCACCCGGCGGCGGCGCGAAGCTTGCCGAGGTGCGTGGCATCGGCTTGGGCGTCGGCAGCGTGGCCGGGGTACCTGGCTTGGGCCCCGGCACCGGTTTGATCACCGGCCCGGTCGGCGGCAGGGTTTCGATCGGCGGCACGGTGGGCTCGCTGGGCCGATGCACCGTACACGCACTCAAGCCCACGGCCAGGGCGATCAGGGTGAGGCGTGCGATGCTGTTCATAGTGGTCTCTCTACGGGTCCGGGCTGTCGATGGTCAGGTGCTGCGGCGCCTCGGTGCTGCTGGCCAGCGGGCTGCCACGGCCGATCCACTCGCCCTTGGTCGGCTGGCCGGCACGGGAGACGCGCGCAACCAGTTGGACTTCGGGGAAGCTCGACAGTTTCATGTTCGGCATCATCGCATCGCTGTCGCTGAGCTGAACCTCGATCGGCAGGTCGGCCACGGTCACGCGCTTGGCCGCCAGCGGCATCGGCGGCCCGGAACTGGCGCGGGCAAAGATGAACACGCTGTCATCGGGACGCACCTTGTCCTTGAGCGCCGGCGCCAGCTCGACCCGCACCGTCAGGCGTGCGTTGGTGGCCGGCGCCTGGCCCGCGGCCTTGAGCCGTTCGCCAGCACGCTCGATGCCGCCCTGCAGCGCGGCACGCGAGGCATCGCCCTCGGGCAACTGGGCAATCAGACGGTTCCAGTAGTCGATGGCCTGCTGGTAGCGCCCGTCCTCGAAAGCGGCGATACCCAGCAGCCCCAGGCTGGTGACTTCCGCCGGATCGGCCTTGAGCGCTTCGTCGGTCAACGCCTGCATCTGCGCTGTCCACTGCTTGCCGTTACCGAAGTACAGCGCCTGCGCCCATTGCCCAAGCAGCTCAGGCTGACGCCCGGCCAGGGCGGCAGCGCGTTCGAAGGCCTTGGCGGCATCGGCGGCGCGTTCCTGGGCCATGTAGGCACGGCCCAGCAGGTACAGGCCTTCGGCCGAGTCTGGCTGGGCCTGCACCGCACGCTCCAGGCGCGAGGTCATCTCCTGCACCGACTGCGGCGCCTGGGCGAACTCGCGGGTCAGCTCGACCTTGTCGCTGGCGCCAAAGTGCAGGTACAGCCCGAGGCCCATCACCGGCACCAGCACCGCGGCCAGCAGCGGCCAGGTCTTGCCCAGGCGCGCACTGCGGTCGGGTTCGGCGTTGTCGGTGTCGGCCAGCAGTTCGCGGGCGGCCTCGTCGCGGCCACGGTCCAGTTGCTCGGTGGTGAGCACGCCGGCCTCGCCCTGGGCCTGCAGTTCGGCCACGCGCTCCTGGTACAGGGCCACGTTCAACGCGGTACGGTCTTCTTCCTGTTGCGCACGACGCACGCGCAACACCGGGATCAGCAGAAAGCTCAGGGCTACCAGTAACAGCAGGCCTGCGGGAAGCCAGAATTCAGTCATGGGTGCGTTCTTTGTCCAGCAGTTTGGCGAGGCGCTCACGCTCCTCGGGGGAAAGGTTGACGGTGCCGCCCGCCGCCTGGGTACGGCGCTTGCGCACGATCAGCGCCAGCATGCCGAAGCCGCCCAGCAGCAGGATGCCCGGGCCGAACCACAGCAGCCAGGTACGCGCCGTCAGGGCCGGCTTGTAGCGCACGAAGTCGCCATAGCGGTCGACCATGAAGTCGATGATCTGCTGGTTGTCCTTGCCTTCGCCGAGCATGCGGAAGATCTCGCGGCGCAGGTCGGCGGCAATCGGTGCGTTGGAGTCGGCGATGTCCTGGTTCTGGCACTTGGGGCAGCGCAGTTCCTTGGTCAGCACGTGGTAACGCTCGCGCTCGGCGTCGTCGGCGAACTGATAGGTGTCGATGGCCGCGTGGGCCACGCCGGCGATGCTCAGGCCCAGCAGCGCGCCTGCCAGCCAGCGCCTCATTGGCCGGCCTCGTCGAGCAGGCCCTGGTACAGCGGCGCCAGTTGCTCGCGCCACACGGTCTGGTCGACCACGCCGACGAACTTGTGACGGATGATGCCCTTGGCGTCGATGATGAAGGTCTCCGGCGCGCCGTACACACCCAGGTCCAGGCCGAGGGTGCCGTGCTCGTCACGGATGCCGATCTGGTAGGGGTTGTGGAACTCGGTCAGCCACTTGATCGCAGCCGCGTTCTCGTCCTTGTAGTTGACCCCGTAGATCACCACGCCCTGCTCGGCCAGCTTGTTCAGCACCGGGTGCTCGACCTTGCACGAGGGGCACCAGGTGGCCCACACGTTGACCAGCGCCGGCTTGCCCAGCAGGTCGTCGCGGGTCAGGGTCCGGTCGCCTTCCACGGTCGGCAGCGAGAACGCCGGGAAGGGTTTGCCGATCATCGCAGAGGGCAGCTCGGACGGGTCCAGGTACAGGCCCCGGTACAGAAACACCGCCACCAGCAGAAACACCGCCAGCGGCAGCACCATGATCCAACGCTTCATGCAGTTGCTCCCGACATGCCCAGTACTTCACGTACCCGGCTTTTCACCTTGACCCGATACCGCTTGTCCATCGCCGCCATCAGGCCGCCCAGGCCGGTCAGCAGGCCGCCCAGCCAGATCCAGCGCACGAACGGCTTGACGTGCACGCGCACGGCCCAGGCGCCGTTGTCCAGCGACTCGCCCAGCGCCACGTACAGGTCGCGGGTGAAACCGGCATCGATGCCGGCCTCGGTCATCACCGACTGCTGCACGGTGTACAGGCGTTTTTCCGGGTGCAGCACGCTGATTTCACGACCGTCCCGCAGCACGCGCACGGTGCCCTTGTCGGAGGTGAAGTTCGGCCCTTCGAAATGCTTGGCGCCTTCGAACACGAACTGGTAGCCGCCCAGTTCCATCGACTCGCCCGGCGCCAGGCGCAGGTCGCGTTCGGCGCTGTTGTTGCTCGACAGCACCACGCCCAGGGCGCATACCGCGATGCCCAGGTGCGCCACGTGCATGCCCCAGTAACTGCGGCTCAGGCCGCGCATGCCCTTGAGCAGGCCCTTGTGACGGGTCTTGTCGAGCAGGTCGCGCACGCCGGCCAGCAGGATCCACGCCGCCAGGGCGAAGGTGGTCAGTACCTGCCAGTCGAAGTCGTCCACCAGCAGCCCGCCGATGGGCGCCAGCACCACGCTGCCGATCGCCACCGGGGTGAGCATGCTCACCAGCCATTTCGTCGGGGTGTCCTTCCAGCGCACGATCACGCCGACCGCCATCACCACCATCAGCAGGGCCATCAGCGGGATGAACAGCGCATCGAAGTAAGGCGGCCCCACCGACAGCTTGGCCCCGGTCAGTGCATCGAGCACCAGCGGGTACAGGGTGCCCAGCAGGATCATCGAGGCCGCCACCACCAGCACCAGGTTGTTGGCCAGCAGCAGGGTTTCCCGCGACCACAGGGCAAACCCGACCTGGCTCTTGACCACCGGGGCGCGCAAGGCGAACAGAGTCAGCGAACCGCCGACCACGAACAGCAGGAAGATCAGGATGAACACGCCGCGCTCGGGGTCGGCGGCAAAGGCGTGCACCGAGGTCAGCACGCCGGAACGCACCAGGAAGGTGCCCAGCAGGCTCAGCGAAAACGCAGCGATCGCCAGCAGCACGGTCCAGCTCTTGAACACGCCGCGCTTCTCGGTGACGGCCAGCGAGTGGATCAGTGCGGTGCCCACCAGCCACGGCATGAACGAGGCGTTTTCGACCGGGTCCCAGAACCACCAGCCACCCCAGCCGAGCTCGTAGTAGGCCCACCACGAGCCCAGGGTGATGCCGATGCCCAGGAACGCCCAGGCCACGATGGTCCAGGGCCGCGACCAGCGTGCCCAGGCCGCGTCCAGGCGCCCGCCGAGCAAGGCGGCGATGGCGAAGGCGAAGGCCACCGAGAAGCCCACGTAGCCCATGTAGAGCATCGGCGGGTGCACGATCAGGCCGATGTCCTGCAGCAGCGGGTTGAGGTCGCGACCATCGGCAGGCACCTGCGGCAGCAGACGCTGGAACGGGTTGGAGGTAACGATCAGAAACGACAGGAAGCCCACGCTGATCATGCCCATCACCGCCAGCACCCGGGCCAGCATCACCTGCGGCAACTGGCGCGAGAAGATCGACACGGCGAAGGTCCAGCCGCCCAGGATCAGCGCCCACAGCAGCAGCGAGCCTTCGTGGGCGCCCCACACGGCGCTGAACTTGTAGTACCAGGGCAAGGCGCTGTTGGAGTTGCTGGCCACATACGCCACCGAGAAGTTGTCGGTCATGAAGGCATGGGTCAGGCAGGCGAAGGCAAACGCCAGGAAGGCGAACTGGCCCCACGCCGCCGGGCGTGCAAGGCTCATCCACAGGCTGTCGCCCCGCCAGGCGCCGAGCAGCGGCACGCTGGCCTGAACGCCGGCAAAACAGATGGCCAGGATCATCGCCAACTGGCCCAGCTCGGGAATCATCAGTGCAGCATTCATGGCTTGGCTCCGCCGTCGGTGGACACCTGGCCGCTTTCCTTCAGGGCCTTGGTGACCTCGGGCGGCATGTATTTTTCGTCGTGCTTGGCCAGCACCTCGTCAGCCACCACCACGCCCTCGGCGTTGAGCTTGCCCAGGGCGACGATGCCCTGCCCTTCACGGAACAGGTCGGGCAGGATGCCTCGGTAGGTGATGGGCACCGACTTGTTGAAGTCGGTGACCACGAAACGCACGTCCAGCGAGTCGCCGGAGCGTTGCAGGGAACCGGCCTCGACCATGCCGCCGGCCCGGATGCGGGTATCGAGCGGGGCTTCGCCGTTGGCGATCTGGGTAGGGGTATAGAACAGGTTGATGTTCTGCTGCAGCGCGCTCAGGGCCAGGCCGACGGCGACGCCGACACCCACCAGCAGGCCGAGGATGATGAACAGACGCTTCTTGCGTTGCGGATTCACTTGGACTTCTCCCGGCGCAGGCGGCGCGCTTCTTCTTGCAGATACCGGCGCTTGCTCAGTACGGGCGCGGCAACATTGATGGCCAGCACCAGCAGGCAGATGCCATAGGCCGACCAGACATAGAGGCCGTGATGGCCCATGGCGAGGAAATCATTGAAGCTGGCAAAACTCATCGTGCGGTCTCCCGCCCCAGGTGGCCCAACACTTCATCCTTGACCCAACTGGCGCGTGCCTCGCGCCGCAGCACTTCAAGGCGCATGCGCAACAGCAGCACCGCGCCGAAGAAGCAATAGAACCCCAGCACGGTCAGCAGCAGCGGCAGCCACATCTCGGCAGGCATCGCCGGCTTTTCGGTGAGGGTGAAGGTGGCGCCCTGGTGCAGGGTGTTCCACCACTCCACCGAGTACTTGATGATCGGAATGTTGATCACGCCGACAATCGCCAGTACCGCGCAGGCCTTGGCCGCGCTCTCACGATTGCTGATCGCCTGGCCCAGGGCAATCAGACCGAAGTACAGAAACAGCAGGATCAGCATCGACGTTAGTCGTGCATCCCAAACCCACCAGCTGCCCCAGGTCGGCTTGCCCCAGATGGCACCGGTGCTCAGGGCCACCACGGTCATCCAGGCGCCGATGGGCGCGGCGCATTGCAGTGCCACGTCGGCGATCTTCATCTTCCAGACCAGGCCGACCACGCCGGCCACCGCCAGCATCACGTAGCACGACTGCGCCAGCATGGCCGCCGGCACGTGGATGTAGATGATTCGGAAACTGTTGCCCTGCTGGTAGTCCTGCGGGGCGAAGGCCAGGCCCCAGACCACGCCCACGGCGATCAGCAGGATGGCGGCGATGCTCAGCCACGGCAGCATGCGGCCGCTGATGGCATAGAACCATTTGGGTGAACCCAGCTTGTGAAACCACGTCCAGCTTATTGCGCTGCTTTTCATCACGGTACATCCAGGGTCTTTGCTGGGCGGGGCCCAGACCTCATTATTCGCCGACGCTGATCTTCAGGCCAGCCGCTATTGCAAAGGGTGCCAGGGTTACTGCAAGGGCGGTCAGGCTGCCAAGCCAGAGCAGGTAACCGGTCGCCGGCATAGCTTGCAGTGCCGCCTGCAAGGCGCCACTGCCCAGGATCAACACCGGGATATATAACGGCAAAATAAGCAGTGCCAGCAGCAGGCCACCGCGCTTCAAACCCACGGTCAAGGCTGCGCCCACTGCACCCAGCAGGCTCAGTATCGGGGTACCGAGCAGCAGCGAGGCCAGCAGTACCGGCAGGCATTGCACCGGCAAACCGAGCATCAGGGCCAGCAGCGGCGACAACAATACCAGTGCCAGACCGGAAAAGGCCCAGTGTGCCAGCACCTTTGCCAATACCAGAAGCGCCAGGGGGTGCGGCGAAAGGACCCACTGCTCGAGGGATCCGTCCTCGAAATCACTGCGAAACAGCCCGTCCAGCGAGAGCAGAACGGATAAAAGGGCGGCCACCCAGACTAACCCAGGGGACAAGTTTTGCAACAATTGCGTCTCCGGCCCGACCGCCAACGGGAACAACGCGATCACGATCGCGAAGAACACCAATGGGTTGGCAAGTTCGGCCGGACGGCGGCACAGCACCTGCGCTTCTCGGCGCAGCAAATGAACGAACACACTCATGCCGCGTACTGCCCCAGGTTCAGTTCTCGGTAGCCGGACGGCGTCTGCGCCAGCGTGTGGTGGGTGGTCAGCACGACCATGCCGCCGCGCTCGCAATGCGCCGCCAGGTGCGCTTCGAGCTGGGCCACGCCCTGCTTGTCGAGGGCGGTGAAGGGTTCGTCGAGAATCCACAGCGGCGGGCTGTCCAGGTACAGCCGCGCCAGCGCCACGCGGCGCTGCTGGCCGGCCGACAGGGTATGGCAGGCAACATCTTCGAAGCCGCGCAGGCCCACGGCCGCCAGTGCCTGCCAGATCGCCTCGCGGCTGGCAGGCTGATGCAGGGCGCACAGCCAGGCCAGGTTTTCCTCGGCGGTGAGCAGGTCCTTGATGCCGGCCGCATGACCGATCCACAGCAGCATCCTGGCCAGTTCGCTGCCCTGCTCGGCCAAGAGCTTGCCGTCCAGGTGGATTTCACCGCTGGTGGGCCGCATCAACCCGCTGAGCAGGCGCAGCAGGCTGGTCTTGCCGCTGCCATTGGGGCCGCTGATCTGCAGCATGTCACCGGCCGCCAGTTGCAGTTCGAGGTGTTCGAAAAGCATTCGCCAGTCGCGCTCGCAGGCCAGGCCCACAGCTTCGAGTCGAGGGGTCACAGGTTCGCCTTATGGTTCGGTCTCAAGTCGGTCCGGGCCTGGCCGTTATACTGAGCAACAGCTGTACGGCATGGCCGGTCGCATCGGGCACGCCACAGGACGTGCGCACCCGCCAGGAACGGGCGGCATTATACATGGCATGTCCTACTGCAAAGAGGGCTATTTCCACAGGTTGCAACGTGATGACAGGCGAAATCAACAGCCTTGGCCCGCAGGCCCTGGCCAACCCCCAGGCGCGCAGCGCGGCGATGACCGGCGAACTGCTCAAGCTGCTGCAACCCCAGCCTGCCCTGCTCGCCCCGGGCGAGACCGCGCAGGCGCAGGTACTGTCGTTGCGCCAGGTCGGTCAGGACTTCCAACTGCTGCTGCAACTGACCCAGACCAACGGGCGCCAGACTACCGTGCAGACCAGCGCCAGCCAGCCCCTGCCCCAGGGCAGCGAGCTGACGGTCAGCCAGCCCAATGCCGGCAACCTGAGCATCACCGTGCAGCAGGCCATCGCGCGCAACGTAGCCACCCTCACCCAGCTCGACACCCGCCAGTTGCCGCCGGGCACCCTGCTGCAGGGCAAGGTGCTGACCACCCAGGCGCTGCCCCAGGCCGCCGGGCAGCCGGCCTTGTTCCGCTCGTTGGTGACCCTGCTCAACACCGCCCAGGCCGGCGCCACCCTGAACATCGACAGCCCTCGGCCACTGGCGCTGGGCAGCCTGCTCAGCGCACGGGTACAGGGTGAACAGTCGATCAGCTTCGTGCCCCTGAGCGGGCGCCAGGAACAACTGGCGATCACCCAGCACCTTAGCGCGCAGCTGAGCCGCCAGGCCTCGCTGCCGGGCCTGCTCGCCAGCCTGCAACAGATGAGCGCCGAGCAGCGCCTGCCGGCCGATGTGCGGGCCAGCGTGAGCACCCTGCTGGCCAGCCTGCCGGACATGGAACAGCTCGGCACGGCCAAGGGCCTGGCCCAGGCCCTGAACAACAGCGGCGCGTTTCTGGAAGCCAAGCTGCTGGCTGGCGCCCCCGCCGCCCTCGCCCCCGACCTCAAGGCCCAGGTGATCCGGCTGGTGGCGCAGTTGCTGCCCGGCCTCCCCGGCAGCACCCAGTTCAACCCGGCCGTGGCTGCCAGCACCCTGGCCCAGGTGCTGCCGGGCATGGTGCGCAACGCCCTGGGCATGCTCGGCCAGGTAAGCCCGCGCCCGGCCCCGGGAAGCTTTCCGCTGCCCTCGCGGTTGCTGCAAAGTGGCGACGAAGAAGGCGACCTGGAACACCTGCTGCGCCTGGCAGCGGCAGCCATTTCACGCCTGCAGAGCCACCAGCTCGCTGGCCTGGAGCAAACCCGCACCACCGCCGACGGCAACCTGCAGACCACCTGGCAACTGGAGATACCGGTGCGCAACGGTCAGGAGTTCATGCCGCTGCAAGTGAAGCTGCAGCGCGAGGAAACCCCCGAGCAGCAGGCCGACCCGGAACGCGAACAGCGCGACCCGCTGGAGATGCTCTGGCGCGTGGAGCTGGCATTCGACCTCAGCCCGCTGGGGCCCTTGCAGGTGCAGGCGCAGATCAGCCAGGGCAACCTGTCCAGCCAGCTGTGGGCGGAGCTGCCGAGCACCGCGCAACTGATCGACAGCCAGCTCGGCAAGCTGCGCGCGCGGTTGGTGGAGCGCGGGCTCAACGTCGGTGAACTGCTGTGCCATCACGGTACGCCGCCACAGGGGCCGCGTACGCATCTGGAACAACGCTGGGTGGATGAAAACGCATGAGCCAGACCCCGCCACGTCAGGCCATTGCCCTGACCTACGACGGCCAGCAGGCCCCGACCTTGAGCGCCAAGGGCGACGACGAGCTGGCCGAGGCGATCCTGGCCATTGCCCGCGAACACGAAGTGCCGATCTACGAGAATGCCGAGCTGGTACGCCTGCTGGCGCGCATGGAGCTGGGCGATCAGATCCCGGAGGCGCTGTACCTGACCATCGCCGAGATCATCGCCTTCGCCTGGCAGCTCAAGGGCCAGGTGCCGGAGGGGTTCGTGGACAACGCCCCGCAGGAGCGCGACATTACCCCGAACCTGTACAGCCTGCCTGCGCCGGACTGACGCCGCGCAGGCCGGGTGCCTTGCATCAGCTGCGGTGCAGTTTGCTCATCAGCTCGGCTTCGGCCTGGGTCAGGCCGCAGGACTGGGTCAGCTCGTCGACGCTGGCGCCCATGCCCACCAGCCGCGCCGCCTGGGCGAACGACAGGCTGTTGGGGTCGCGCTGCTCCAGTTGCATCAGCTTGTCCGGCAACGGCGCCACCACGGCGCGCAGCTCGTGCAACGCGTCGCCCATGCGCACCGTACCGTTCTGGTAATCGTCCACACGCTTGGCCAGGTCCTTGATGCGCTGGTCACGCAGCGCATCGCCCTGAGCCTGCTGCGAGGCCAGCTCGCGCTGGCGCTTGCTGTAGCCGTAGAACAGCCACAGGCTGAGGATCCAGACCAGCGCCAGAAATATGACAGCACCCTCGAGAATCAACTCAGATATTCTCCAGCTCGGACCACTCTTCCTCGGTCATCATCTTGTCCAGCTCGACCAGGATCAGCAGTTCGTTGTTCTTGTTGCACACACCCTGGATGAACTTGGCCGATTCCTCGTTGCCGACATTCGGCGCGGTCTCGATCTCCGACTGACGCAGGTACACGACCTCGGCCACGCTATCGACCAGGATGCCGACCACCTGCTTGTCCGCCTCGATGATCACGATACGGCTGTTGTCGGAGATTTCGGCAGACATCAGGCCGAAGCGCTGGCGCGTGTCGATCACGGTCACCACATTGCCGCGCAGGTTGATGATGCCCAGCACATAGCTCGGCGCGCCCGGCACCGGAGCGATTTCGGTGTAGCGCAGCACTTCCTGGACCTGCATCACGTTGATGCCGTAGGACTCGTTGTCCAGCTTGAACGTTACCCACTGCAGAATCGGATCGTCGGAACCCTGCGCAGTCATGTTTTTCATTCCCCTAACCCTCAAAAGCCGTTCTCGGCGGTGTACTCAGTGCGGTCGCGGCAGTTGCGACCGATTATTTATGCGTACCGTGCATCTGCTTGACGGCGCCGCTGGCGATCAGCTCGGCCAGCTCGGCGACATCCAGCAGCGCGCACATGTGTTCGATGACCGTACCGGCAAGCCACGGGCGCTGCCCACGCTGGCTACGCCACTTGATCTCGCTCGGGTCCAGGCGCAGCGAGCGGCTGACCTGATGCACCGCCAGCCCCCACTCGTAGCCCTGTACCGAAATAACGTATTGCAGCCCCTGGCGGAAGTCGTCGCGGTAGCGGTCGGGCATGACCCAACGCGCCGTGTCGAGCACCTTCAGGTTGCCCGCCTGGCTGGGCAGGATGCCCAGGAACCACTCGGGCTGGCCGAACAGCGGCGTGAGCTCCTGGCCGGCCAGCGAGTAGATCGAGCCCAGACACACCAGCGGCACCGCCAGGGTCAGCCCGGCAACGTCGAACAGCAGGCATTCGAACGGCTCGGCGGCCCAGGCCGGGCGACCGTCTCCCGTCAACGGCGGCACCGGCTGGTCCGGTGCTGCGGGCAGGTGCACCTGCACCAGCGGCTCGACCGGGGTCGGCACGTCGGCGATGACCGGGGCGACCACCGGGGCCGCCTCCACCACCTTGGCCACCACCGGTGGCGCCATCACCGGCATGACCAGCCGCGTAGGCTCGGCGAATGCCGGCACCGCGGTCTTGAGCCGGGCGTCACGGGCCTGTTCTTCGAGCACGGCGGCCTGGAACTCGTCGATCGCTTCAGGCGCCGTGACGACCACCGGGGCCGGGGCCACTGCGACGCGTTCGGCCACCGCCAGGGGCAATGGCTGCAGCTCTTCGGTGGCCTCCTGCAACAGGCCGTCCAGGTACGACTGCAAGGCCAGTTGAGGCTTTATGGTGACCTGCTGCGGGCTGTTCATCAGGCCACCTGCGCAACGGCATTCTGCGCCAGCAGATGCTTGAGCAATGCCCGGTAGGCAATCACGCCACGGCTCCTGCCATCGAACTGCGACGGCGTGAGCCCGGCACGGCTGGCGTCGCGCAGGCGCGTATCGACCGGAATGTAGCCCTGCCAGATGGTGTCGGGATAAGCGTCGCGCAGCACCCGCAGGGTGCCCATCGAGGCCTGGGTGCGGCGGTCGAACAGGGTCGGCACGATGTGGTACGGCAAGGCCTGCTTGCGCGAGCGATTGACCATGCTCAGCGTGCTGACCATGCGCTCGAGGCCTTTCACCGCCAGGTATTCGGTCTGCACCGGGATCACCAGTTGCTGGCTGGCAGCCAGCGCATTGACCATCAGAACGCCCAGCAACGGCGGGCTGTCGATGATCGCGTAGTCGAAATCCTGCCACAGCTGCGCCAGACTCTTGGCGATCACCAGGCCCAGGCCACTCTGGCCCGGGGACTGACGCTCGAGCACCGCCAGGGCGGTGCTCGAAGGCAGCAGCGAGATGCGCTCGTCGCTGGTGGGCAGCAACAGCTGGCCCGGCAGCCCTTCGGGCACCGTGCCCTTGTGCAGGAACAGGTCGTAGCTGCTGTGCTCGAGGGTGTCCGGGTTGTGACCGAAGTAGCTGGTCATGGACCCGTGCGGGTCGAGGTCGACCACGACCACACGCTTGCCCGCCTCGGCCAGCAGGCCGGCCAGGGCGATGGATGTGGTGGTCTTGCCGACACCACCTTTTTGATTGGCTACTGCCCAGACTCTCATTGCGCTGCTTCCTCCCGGTCGGGTCGGACCCTGCCGGGATCGATTAAAGGGTCGACGACGGGGAATTGACGGGATTGCGCCCGGCCGTCGGTGCTACGGCTGGCGGTGCAGTTTGTGTGCCAGCACGCTTGAGCGCCGCATCGGGTGTGGCATTGGCGCTGCCGGTACCGGTCAGGCTGCGGCGCACCTCCAGATTGCGCGAGATCACCAGCACCACCCTGCGGTTCTGCGCGCGCCCTTCAGGGCTGGCATTGCTGGCGATGGGCTGGAACTCGCCGTAGCCCACAGAAGCCATGCGTGCCGGGTTGACCCCTTCCATCGCCAGCAGGCGCACGATGCTCGCCGCCCGTGCCGACGACAGCTCCCAGTTGGTCGGGTACTGCGCCGTGCGGATCGGCTGGTCATCGGTGAAGCCTTCGACGTGCACCGGGTTGGCGAACGGCTTGATGATGTGCGCCACCTTGTCGATGATGTCGAACGCCTTGTCGCTGGGCATGGCATCGCCACTGCCGAACAACAGGGAGGAATTGAGCTCGATCTCGATCCACAGTTCGTTGCCGCGCACGGTCATCTGGTCGGACTTGATCAGGTCGCCAAAGGCATCGCGCACATCGTCGGCGATGGTCTGCAGCGGGTCGCTGGAGCTTTGCCCCAGGCCCGCATCGACCTGCTCGCTGTCCTTGATCAGCGGTTCGGCCGGCTTGACGCTGAGGGGGCGCTCGTCGCCTATCGGAATCGGCTTCATGCTGCGCTCGGGGTCGTTGAACACGCCGATCAGCGCCTGCGAGATGACCTTGTACTTGCCCTCGTTGATCGAGGAAATCGAATACATGACCACGAAGAAGGCGAACAGCAAGGTGATGAAGTCGGCATACGACACCAGCCAGCGTTCGTGGTTTTCATGTTCCTCGGGTTGACGACGACGGGCCATGGCTTACTCCATGAAGCCCTGAAGCTTCAGTTCGATTGAACGTGGGTTCTCGCCTTCGGCAATCGACAGCAAGCCTTCCAGGAGCATTTCGCGATAGCGCGACTGGCGCATGGCCAGGGCCTTGAGCTTGTTGGCGATCGGCAACAGGATCAGGTTGGCACTGGCCACGCCGTAGATGGTGGCCACGAACGCCACGGCGATACCGCTGCCCAGCTGGGTCGGGTCGGCCAGGTTGCCCATCACGTGGATCAGGCCCATCACCGCGCCGATGATGCCGATGGTCGGCGCATAGCCGCCCATGCTCTCGAACACCTTGGCGGCCTGGATGTCACGGCTTTCCTGGGTGTAGAAATCCACCTCGAGGATGCTGCGGATGGCTTCGGGCTCGGCGCCGTCGACCAGCAGCTGCAGGCCCTTGCGGGCATACGGGTCGGGCTCGGCATCGGCCACGCCCTCAAGGCCCAGCAGGCCTTCCTTGCGTGCGGTGAGGCTCCAGTTGACCACCCGGTCGATACCGCCGGCCAGGTCGACCCGCGGCGGGAAGAGGATCCAGCGCACGATCTGCAGGGCGCGCTTGAACGCGCTCATGGGGGCCTGCAGCAGCGAGGCCGCCAGCGTCCCGCCGATCACGCTCAGCGCCGCCGGGCCATTGATCAGCGCCGACAGATGGCCGCCTTCGAGGTAGTTGCCGCCAACGATGGCGACGAACGCCAGGATGATCCCGATAAGGCTCAACACGTCCATCAGATGCACGCCTCTACCAGGTGCCGGCCGATCTCGTCCAGGCCGTACACCGCATCGGCCAGGTTGGCCTTGGCAATGGCCATGGGCATGCCATAGATCACGCAGCTGGCTTCGTCCTGGGCCCACACCTGGCTGCCGCCCTGCTTGAGCAGGCGCGCGCCTTCGCGGCCATCGGCGCCCATGCCGGTCAGCACCACGGCCAGCACCTTGTCGCCATACGACTTGGCCGCCGAACCGAAGGTGATGTCCACGCAGGGCTTGTAGTTGAGGCGTTCGTCACCCGGCAGGATCTTCACCGTGCCGCGCCCGTCGACCATCATCTGCTTGCCGCCCGGTGCCAGCAGGGCCAGGCCGGGGCGCAGCACGTCGCCGTCCTCGGCTTCCTTGACGCTGATGCGGCACAGCTTGTCCAGGCGCTCGGCGAAGGCCTTGGTGAAGGCCGCCGGCATGTGCTGGATCAGCACGATCGGCGCCGGGAAGTTGGCCGGCAGCTGGGTCAGCACGCGCTGCAGCGCCACCGGACCACCGGTGGAGGTACCGATGGCCAGCAGCTTGTAGGCCTTGCGCTTGGGCGCCGGCGAGCTGGGTGCAGCGGCCCGCGCAGGGGCTTGCGGGGCAACCGGGGCGGCGCGCATGGACGCTGCCGGGACGCTGCTGCCGGCGCTGTGCGACGGTGCAGCCGCTGCGGCCGGTGCCGGGCTGGCATAGCTGCTGAAACGGCGGTTGCTGCGCGAAATGGTATGCACCTTTTCGCACAGCATCTGCTTGACCTTCTCGGGGTTGCGCGAGATGTCCTCGAAGTTCTTCGGCAGGTAGTCCACCGCACCGGCGTCCAGTGCGTCGAGGGTGACGCGGGCGCCTTCGTGGGTGAGCGAGGAGAACATCAGGACAGGCGTGGGGCAGCGCTGCATGATATGACGCACGGCGGTGATGCCATCCATCATGGGCATTTCATAGTCCATGGTGATGACGTCGGGCTTGAGCGACAGCGCCTGATCGATCGCTTCCTTGCCGTTGGTCGCGGTACCGACCACCTGGATAGTCGGGTCCGCTGAAAGAATTTCCGAGACACGGCGGCGGAAAAAACCGGAATCATCCACCACCAGGACCTTGACTACCATAAACACTCCATTACGGGGCGCGGCCACCTGGCCACGCCACCGGGATCAGATACGCCGAGCGGCGTAACGCTTGAGCATGCTCGGCACGTCGAGGATCAGCGCAATGCGCCCGTCACCGGTAATGGTGGCGCCCGACATGCCCGGGGTGCCCTGCAGCATCTTGCCCAACGGCTTGATGACCACCTCTTCCTGGCCCACCAGCTGGTCGACCACGAAGCCGATGCGCTGGGTACCCACCGACAGGATCACCACGTGGCCTTCACGCTGCTCCTCGTGGGCTGCCGAGCTGACCAGCCAGCGCTTGAGGTAGAACAGCGGCAAGGCCTTGTCACGCACGATCACCACTTCCTGGCCGTCGACCACGTTGGTGCGCGACAGGTCCAGGTGGAAAATCTCGTTGACGTTCACCAGCGGGAAGGCGAAGGCCTGGTTGCCGAGCATCACCATCAGGGTCGGCATGATCGCCAGGGTCAGCGGCACCTTGATGACGATCTTCGAGCCCTGGCCCTTGGTCGAGTAGATGTTGATCGAGCCGTTGAGCTGGGAAATCTTGGTCTTGACCACGTCCATGCCCACGCCGCGACCGGACACGTCGGAGATCTCGGTCTTGGTCGAGAAGCCCGGGGCGAAGATCAGGTTGTAGCAGTCGCTTTCGCTGAGGCGATCGGCGGCGTCCTTGTCCATCACCCCGCGCTTGACCGCAATGGCGCGCAGGACATTGGCATCCATGCCCTTGCCGTCATCGGAGATCGACAGCAGGATGTGGTCGCCTTCCTGTTCGGCAGCGAGGATCACCTTGCCATTGCGCGACTTGCCGGCGGCTTCGCGCTCTTCCGGGGTTTCCACGCCATGGTCGACGGCGTTGCGCACCAAGTGCACCAGCGGGTCGGCCAGGGCCTCGACGAGGTTCTTGTCCAGGTCGGTCTCTTCGCCGACCAGCTCCAGGTTGATCTCTTTCTTGAGCTGGCGGGCCAGGTCGCGAACCAGACGCGGGAAGCGCCCGAAGACCTTCTTGATCGGCTGCATGCGGGTCTTCATCACCGCGGTCTGCAGGTCGGCGGTTACCACGTCCAGGTTCGAGACGGCCTTGGACATGGCTTCATCGCCGCTGTTCAGGCCCAGGCGCACCAGGCGGTTACGCACCAGCACCAGTTCGCCGACCATGTTCATGATCTCGTCCAGGCGCGCGGTGTCGACCCGCACGGTGGTCTCGGCCTCGCTGGCCGGATGCTTGTCGGCAGCGGGAGCCGCCTGACGGGCCGGCGCGGGGGCGGGTGCCTTGGCCGGTGCCGGTGCCGGTGCAGCGGCTGCCGCTGCGGGCTTGGCCGCCGGCTGGGCCGCAACCGTCGCCGCAGCAGCAGGCGCGCTGGCAGCGCCGGCGCCGCTGACGGCGTCGGGCGCGAACTTGCCCTTGCCGTGCAACTCGTCGAGCAGGGCCTCGAATTCGTGTTCGGAAATATGGTCACCCGCCGCTGCGGGTGCGGCAGCGGCCGGTGCGGCGGCCGCTACAGCGCCGGGCAGTGCATCGGCGGCAAAGGTGCCCTTGCCGTGCAACTGGTCCAGCAGTGCTTCGAATTCATCGTCGGTAATATCGCCGCTGGGCGCCGCGTCCGCGCCAGGTGCAGCAGCAGATGCCGCCGCCACGCTGTCGGGGGCGAACTGGCCCTTGCCATGCAACTGGTCCAGCAACGACTCGAACTCGGCGTCGGTGATTTCATCGCTGGCAGCGTCCACGGCCACCGGCTCGGGCGCCTCGGCCTGGGCCTTGGCGGCATTGAGCGAGTCGAGCAACTGCTCGAACTCGCTGTCGGTGATATCACCCCCGCTCGCCTCGGCCTCAGGCTCCGGCTCGGCAACCGCCGCCACCGGCGCAGGCGCCGCCGCTTCGGCACCGGCAGGTTCGGCCAGGCGCGCCAGGGCGGCCAGCAATTCCGGAGTGGCTGCGGTGATGTCGGTGCGCTCGCGCACCTGGCCGAACATGCTGTTGACGGTGTCCAGGGCTTCCAGGACCACGTCCATCAGTTCGGCGTCCACACGTCGTTCACCCTTGCGCAGGATGTCGAAGACGTTTTCGGCGATGTGGCAGCACTCCACCAGCTCATTGAGCTGGAGGAAGCCGGCGCCCCCTTTTACAGTGTGAAAACCGCGAAAAATTGCATTGAGCAGGTCGGCATCATCCGGGCGGCTTTCCAGCTCGACCAGTTGCTCGGACAGTTGCTCAAGAATTTCGCCGGCTTCTACCAGAAAATCCTGGAGGATTTCTTCATCGGCGCCGAAGCTCATTAAACGTGCTCCCTAAAAACCCAGGCTGGACAGCAGATCGTCGACATCGTCCTGACCGGACACAACGTCTTCACGTTTATCGGCATGAATCTGTGGTCCTTCACCCCGAGTCGGATGTTTTTCTTGATCTTTTTCGGCACGCAGCTGGTCGTGGTCATGCTCGATGCCGGCGAACCGGTCGACCTGACTCGCCATCAACACGAGCTTCAGAAGATTGCTTTCTACTTCGGTGACCAGTGCCGTGACGCGCTTGATCACCTGGCCGGTCAGGTCTTGGTAGTCCTGAGCCAGAAGAATGTCGTTGAGATGGCCGGCGACCTTGCGGTTGCCCTCGGCGCTGTGCGTCAGGAAACTGTCGACGCGCTTGACCAGCTCGCGAAACTCCGGAGCCTCGACTTCGCGGCGCATGAAGCGCTGCCAGTCGCCACTCAGGCTGGCCGCCTCGGCACTGAGGTCATTGAGTACCGGCGTGCTTGCCTCCACCAGGTCCATGGTGCGGTTGGCAGCGCCCTCGGTCAGCTTGACCACATACGACAGGCGTTCGGTGGCGTCGGTAATCTGCGAGACTTCCTCGGCCTGCGGCATGTGCGGATCGATCTGGAAACTGACGATCGCACTGTGCAGCTCGCGGGTAAGCTTGCCGACTTCCTGGTACAGGCCAAGGTCACGGGTCTGGTTCAGCTGATGGATCAGTTGCACCGCGTCGCCGAACCTGCCTTTTTCAAGGCTGCTGACCAGCTCCTGGGCATGTTTCTTCAGAGTCGACTCGAAGTCGTCCAAAGATGATCTTTTTTGCTCCATAAGCGCCCCCGTGGCGTACCTCAGCTATTGACGCGCTCGAAGATCTTTTCGATCTTTTCTTTCAGCACCTGGGCGGTGAACGGTTTGACCACATAGCCGTTGACGCCCGCCTGGGCGGCTTCGATGATCTGTTCGCGTTTGGCTTCGGCCGTCACCATCAGCACCGGCAGGTGCTTGAGGCGTTCATCCAGACGTACCTTGCGCAGCAGGTCGATACCGGACATGCCGGGCATGTTCCAGTCGGTCACCAGGAAATCGAAGTGACCGCTTTCGAGCATCGGCAACGCGGTGTTGCCGTCGTCGGCTTCCTGGGTATTGGTAAAGCCCAGGTCACGCAACAGGTTCTTGATGATCCGCCGCATCGTCGAAAAATCGTCGACGATGAGGATTTTCATGTCTTTGTTCAATTAGACCTCCAAGCAGTCTTTAACGCGCTCAGCGCTGAACGCGCATTCAATCAATTCGGGCACTACATTTCACGACTGTATGGAACGGCTGCTCAACGCGCCCGCCATTCCCCCAGGCGACCGCGCAAGCGTGCGGCGCACTGGCTGTGCAACTGGCTGACACGCGACTCGCTGACCCCCAGCACCTCGCCGATTTCCTTGAGGTTCAGCTCTTCGTCGTAGTACAGCGCCAGCACCAGGCGCTCGCGCTCGGGCAGGTTGGCGATTGCATCCGCCAGGGCTGCCTGAAAGCGCTCGTCTTCCAGATCGCGCGATGGCTCGAGCTGGGCACTGGCGCCGTCCTCGTGCAGGCCTTCATGTTCGCCGTCCTGCAACAGGTCGTCGAAACTGAACAGGCGACTGCCCAAGGTATCGTTCAAAATCCCGTAATAATCATCGAGACTCAATTGAAGTTCGGCAGCAACCTCGTGATCTTTAGCATCACGACCGGTTTTTGCTTCAATTGCACGAATCGCGTCACTCACCATGCGGGTATTGCGGTGTACCGAACGCGGCGCCCAATCCCCCTTGCGCACCTCGTCGAGCATGGCCCCACGGATGCGGATACCGGCATAGGTCTCGAAACTGGCACCCTTGCTGGAGTCGTACTTGTTGGAGACCTCGAGCAGGCCGATCATGCCGGCCTGGATCAGGTCTTCCACCTGCACACTGGCTGGCAGACGCGCCAGCAGGTGATAGGCAATGCGCTTGACCAAGGGTGCGTACCGCTCGATCAGCTCGTACTGGGCATCACGCGAAGCCTTGCTGTACATCCGATAGCCGCTTGCACTCATAGCACTGGTCCCGCACTGGTCGGTTGCACCAGCCGTTCGACGAAGAACTCCAGATGACCACGCGGGTTGGCAGGCAACGGCCAGCTATCGACCTTCTGAGCAATGGCCTTGAAGGCCAGCGCGCACTTGGAACGCGGAAAGGCTTCGTAGACTGCTCGCTGCTTCTGCACTGCCTTGCGGACACATTCGTCGTAGGGCACAGCACCGACGTATTGTAAGGCGACATCCAGGAAGCGATCCGTGACCTTGGTCAATTTGGCGAACAGATTGCGACCTTCCTGAGGGCTTTGTGCCATGTTGGCCAGCACCCGGAAACGGTTCATGCCGTAATCGCGGTTCAGCAGCTTGATCAGGGCATAGGCGTCAGTGATGGACGTGGGCTCGTCGCACACCACCAGCAGCACTTCCTGGGCCGCGCGCACGAAGCTGACGACCGAATCGCCGATGCCGGCCGCGGTGTCGATGACCAGCACGTCGAGGTTGTCGCCGATCTCGCTGAACGCCTGGATCAGCCCGGCATGCTGGGCCGGCGCCAGGTGCACCATGCTCTGGGTGCCGGAGGCCGCAGGCACGATGCGTACCCCGCCAGGCCCCGGCAGCAGCACGTCGCGCAGCTCGCAGCGGCCCTCGATGACATCGGCCAGTGTGCGTTTGGGGGTCAGGCCGAGCAAGACGTCGACGTTGGCCAGGCCCAGGTCGGCGTCCAGCAGCATGACCCGACGGCCAAGCTCAGCCAGCGCCAATGACAAGTTCACTGACACGTTGGTCTTGCCGACGCCACCTTTGCCGCCTGTCACGGCGATCACCTGTACGGGATGCATGCTGCCCATGTTTGTTCTTTACCTTGTCTTACTTAGACCGAGGCCACATGACTGGCTGCGCTTTCAACACCTGAAAAATGCCTGGCAGACCATTGATGTAGGTACTTTGCAACGTATACACATTTACCTCAGCCGACACGCTTGCCGTCGCTGTGGTACAGATCGGCGAACATGTCGGCCATGGCCTCTTCGCTGGGATCGTCCTGCATTTGTACACTGACCGCGCGACTGACCAGATGGTGCCGGCGCGGCAAGTGCAGATCGTCCGGAATGCGCGGCCCATCGGTCAGATAGGCCACCGGCAACTCATGCGTGATGGCCAGGCTCAGCACCTCGCCCAGGCACGCCGTTTCGTCGAGCTTGGTCAGGATGCAACCGGCCAGCCCGCAGCGCTTGTAGCTGTGGTAGGCAGCGGTCAGCACCTGCTTCTGGCTGGTGGTGGCCAGCACCAGGTAATTCTTGGCCTGGATGCCGCGCCCGGCCAGGGTTTCGAGCTGCATGCGCAGTGCCGGGTCGCTGGCCTGCAGGCCGGCGGTATCGATCAGCACCACGCGCTTGCGCAGCAGAGGGTCCAGGGCCTGGGCCAGCGACTGGCCGGGGTCGACGTGGGTCACCGACACATTCAGGATGCGCCCCAGGGTCTTGAGTTGTTCCTGGGCGCCGATGCGAAAGCTGTCCATGCTCACCAGCGCGATGTTCTGCGCGCCGTACTTGAGCACATAGCGCGCCGCCAGCTTGGCCAGGGTGGTGGTCTTGCCCATGCCGGCCGGGCCGACCATGGCGATCACGCCGCCCTCTTCGATCGGCTCGATTTCCGGCACCTGGATCATGCGGGCCAGGTGCGCCAGCAGCATGCGCCAGGCCTGGCGGGGCTCTTCGATGTCGGCAGTGATGTCCAGCACCTCGCGGGCCAGCGGCCCGGCGATGCCGATGCGCTGCAGGCGGCGCCAGAGGTTGGCCTGGTGCGGCTTGCTGCCCTGCAGCTGGGTCCAGGCCAGCGAGCCGAGCTGCACTTCGAGCAGCTCGCGCAGGCCCGAGAGCTCCGAACGCATGGAATCGAACAGGCGCTGATCGACCGGCGCCGGGGCCGCTGCCTGAGGCCGCACGGGGGCCTCGACCTGCGGCTCTACCAGCGGCTCGGAGGCGGTCAGCGGCAGGCCGGCGAACAACTGGCGGTTGCCCTCCTCGCCTTCGACCCGGCTGCTGAGCTCGGCCTGCGCGGTGACGATGCGCGACTGGGTCTTGCGCAGTTCGTCCTCGAGCTCGACGTTCGGCACCCGCGGCGCAAGCGCGGACAGCTTGTAGTCCAGCGCCGCCGTCAGCTCGACACCGCCAGCAATCCGTCGGTTGCCGATGATGGCGGCCTCTGCCCCCAGCTCATCACGAACCAGCTTCATGGCCTGACGCATATCAGCGGCGAAAAAACGCTTAACTTGCATATCCCACTACCTCAGCCGTTGGGGCCTACTGTGGCAACGATGGTAACTTGCTTGTTGTCAGGTATTTCCTGATACGCCAAAACATGCAAATTCGGTACAGCCAGGCGGCCAAAACGCGACAGCATCTGTCGAACGGGTCCTGCGACCAGCAGGATTGCAGGTTGCCCTTGCATCTCCTGACGCTGGGCGGCCTCGATCAACGAACGCTGAAGCTTTTCGGCCATGCTCGGCTCAAGAAGAACACCATCTTCCTGACCCTGCCCGGCCCTTTGCAAACTATTGAGCAAAATCTGTTCCAACCTTGGCTCAAGCGTGATCACAGGCAGCTCGGACTCAGTTCCTACAATGCTTTGCACGATTGCGCGGCTCAATCCTACGCGCACCGAAGCCACCAGCGCGGCGGTATCTTGACTCTTGGCGGCATTGTTGGCGATGGCTTCGGCAATGGTGCGGATGTCGCGCACCGGCACCTGCTCGGCCAGCAACGCCTGCAGCACCTTGAGCAGACCGGACAGCGGCAGCACCCCCGGTACCAGTTCCTCGGCCAGCTTGGGCGAGCCCTTGGCCAGGACCTGCAGCAGTTGCTGTACCTCTTCGTGACCGATCAGCTCGTGGCAATGCTTGTAGAGGATCTGGTTGAGGTGGGTGGCGACCACGGTGCTCGCGTCCACCACGGTGTAGCCCAGCGATTGCGCCTGGCTGCGCTGGGCCACATCGATCCACACTGCCTCCAGGCCGAAGGCCGGGTCCCTGGCGGCGATGCCGTTGAGGTTGCCGAACACCTGCCCCGGGTTGATCGCCAGTTCGCGGTCGGGGTAGATCTCGGCCTCGGCCAGGATCACCCCCATCAGCGTCAGGCGGTAGGCGCTGGGGGCCAGGTCGAGGTTGTCGCGGATGTGCACGGTGGGCATCAGGAAGCCCAGGTCCTGGGACAGCTTCTTGCGTACCCCCTTGATCCGCGCCAGCAACTGCCCACCCTGGTTGCGGTCCACCAGCGGGATCAGCCGGTAGCCGACTTCCAGGCCGATCATGTCGATCGGGGTAACGTCGTCCCAGCCCAGCTCCTTGGTTTCCTGAGCACGCTGCGGCGACGGCAGCAGGTCCTGCTGGCGCTGCACTTCCTGCTGTGCCTTGACCTTGGCCTGGTTCTGCTTGCGCCACACCAGGTAGGCGCCGCCCGCGGCCATCAGGCCGAGGCTGAGGAATGCCACGTGCGGCATGCCCGGCACCAGCCCCATGACGATCATCAGGCCACCGGACACGGCTAGCGCCTTGGGCGAATCGAACATCTGCCGGTTGATCTGCTTGCCCATTTCCTCGGAGCCCGAGGCACGGGTAACCATGATCGCGGCGGCGGTGGACAGCAGCAGCGAAGGCAACTGCGCCACCAAACCGTCACCGATGGTGAGCAGCGCATACACGCGACCGGCGTCGCCGAAGGTCATGCCGTGCTGGAAGATACCCACGGCCATGCCGCCGATCAGGTTGATGAACAGGATCAGCAGGCCGGCGATGGCGTCACCGCGCACGAACTTGCTGGCACCGTCCATCGAACCGTAGAACTCGGCCTCCTGGGCCACTTCGGTACGCCGTGCCTTGGCCTGGGCCTGGTCGATCAGGCCGGCGTTGAGGTCGGCGTCGATGGCCATCTGCTTGCCGGGCATGGCGTCGAGGGTGAAGCGCGCGCTCACCTCGGAAATGCGCCCGGCCCCCTTGGTCACCACCACGAAGTTGATGATCATGAGGATCGCGAACACCACGATACCGACCACGTAGTTGCCGCCGATCACCACCTCGCCGAAGGCCTGGATCACCTTGCCCGCGGCTTCGTGGCCGTCGTGGCCGTGGAGCATCACCACCCGAGTGGACGCCACGTTCAGCGCCAGGCGCAGCAGCGTGGCCACCAGCAGGATGGTCGGAAACACGGCGAAATCCAGCGGGCGCAAGGCGTACACGCACACCAGCAGCACGACGATGGACAGGGCGATGTTGAAGGTGAAGAACACGTCGAGCAGGAACGGCGGGATCGGCAACATCATCATTGCCAACATCACCAGCAGCAACAGCGGCACCCCCAGGTTGCCCCGGCCGAGCCCGGACAGGTTGCTACGGGCGCTGTTGATTAACTGAGAGCGATCCACCGATATTCCTCTTCAAGCAAACTTTTGACGCCATGCGGGCGCTTGGCGCTGCTATTGCAAGAAGCTTTCCAACTTTGGATCAGTGACGCGACCTTCGCCGACACTGCCGGCTCCTGCAGCGAAGGGGCCGGCACCTCGGCGCCGACGGGAAGAGCTCAAACGGTTCAGGAATCGCGGCGCAGGTCCGGCGGAATCGGCAGATCCTTGAGCGGCTCCGGCGCCTTGCCCTTGCCCGCCCGGTGCTGGCGAATCTGGTACACGTAGGCCAGCACCTGGGCCACGGCCAGGTACAGGCCGGCCGGGATCTCTTCCTCGAGCTCGGTGGAGTAGAAGATCGAACGCGCCAGCTCCGGCGATTCCAGAACCTGGATGTTGTGGGCATTGGCGATTTCGCGAATCTTCAGCGCCAGGAAATCGGTGCCCTTGGCCAGCAGCGTCGGCGCATTGCCCTTCTCGGGGTCGTACTTGAGCGCCACCGCATAGTGGGTCGGGTTGGTGATGATCACGTCGGCATCGGGGATCGCCGCCATCATGCGCCGCTGCGACATCTCGCGCTGCAGCTGGCGAATACGCTGCTTGACCTCCGGCTTGCCCTCGCTGTTCTTGTACTCGTCGCGCACCTCCTGCTTGGTCATCAGCAGCTTCTTGTGCGACTGGTACAGCTGCAACGGCACGTCCACCAGGGCAATCAGCAACAGGCCGGCGGCCATCCACAGGGCACTCCAGCCCACCACCTGCACGCTGTGGATGATCGCCTGCTCCAGCGGCTCGTTGGCAATGGCCAGCAGGTCGTCACGGTCCGACGACAACACCACCAGCGCCACGATCAGGATCACGAAGAACTTCGCCAGGGCCTTGAGCAGCTCGGTCAGTGCGTTCAGGGAAAACATGCGCTTGATCCCCGACAGCGGGTTCATGCGGCTGAACTTGGGCGCCAGGGTGCCGCCGGCAAACAGCCAGCCACCCAGCGAAATCGGCCCGATGAAGGCCACGATCAGCGCCACCAGCAATACCGGCTGCAGCGCCATCAGGGCCATCTTGCCCGAGGCCAGCAAGAAGGTGCCCATCGAGCGCTCGTCGATCAGCGTGTCGCGCGACAGGGTGAAGTTGATGCGCATGATGTCCATCAGCACTTCGGCCAGGCCACCACCGAACACCAACAGGCCACCGGCCCCGGCCAGGGTCACCACCACCGTGTTGAGCTCCTTGGAACGGGCGATCTCGCCCTTCTCGCGGGCGTCCTTCTTCTTTTTCTCCGTGGGGTCTTCTGTCTTGTCCTGACCGCTTTCGCTCTCTGCCATGCTCAGCTCGCCCTCGCCAGCTCACGCAGCCACTGCAGGGCCTCGGAGGCCAGCGCCTGGTAATGGGAAAGGATGTCGGCCAGGACAACCCAGAAAATCCCGAGCCCCAGCACCAGGGTCAACGGGAAACCGATGGAGAAGATGTTCAGCTGCGGCGCTGCACGGGTCATCACGCCGAAGGCGATGTTCACCACCAGCAGCGCGGTGATCGCCGGCAGCACCAGCAGCAGCGCCGCGCCCAGCACCCAGCTCAGCCGCCCGACCAGGTCCCAGTAGTGGTTGACCATCAGGCCGGTGCCCACCGGCAAGGTGGTGAAGCTCTCGGTGATCACCTCGAACACCACCAGGTGCCCGTTCATCGACAGGAACAGCAGCGTCACCAGCATGCTCAGGAACTGGCTGACCACCGCCACGTTGACGCCGTTGACCGGGTCGACCATGGAAGCGAAGGCCATGCCCATCTGGATGGCCACCACCTGCCCGGCCACTACGAATATCTGGAAGAACAGCTGCAGCGACAGGCCGAATACCGCACCGATGAGGATCTGCTCGGCAATCAGCAGCAGCCCGCTGAGCGACAGCGGATTGACTTCGGGCATCGGCGGCAGGCCCGGCACCACCACCACGGTGATCGCCAGGGCCAGGTACAGGCGGATGCGCCCCGGCACCATCTTGGTCCCGATGATGGGCATGGTCATCAGCACGGCGGCAATGCGAAACAGCGGCAGGATGAAGCTCGCCACCCAGGTGGCGATCTGCGCATCGGTCAACTGGAGCATCGCGCGCTCAGCCGATCAACTGGGGAATGCTGCCGTACAACGACAGGATGTATTCCATGAACTTCTGCACCAGCCAGGGCCCGGCCACGATCAGCGTGATCAGCATCACCAGCAGGCGCGGCAGGAAGCTCAGGGTCTGTTCGTTGATCTGGGTGGCGGCCTGGAACATGGCCACCATCAGGCCCACCAGCAGGCTCGGCACCACCAGCACAGCCACGATCATGGTGGTCAGCCACAGCGCATCGCGGAACAGGTCGACAGCAACTTCTGGGGTCATGTTGTTCTCCTCGGCGCGCTAGACGCCACCGAAACTGCCGGCCAGGGTACCCATGATCAACGCCCAGCCATCCACCAGCACGAACAGCATGATCTTGAACGGCAGGGAGATGATCAGCGGCGACAGCATCATCATACCCATGGCCATCAGCACACTGGCCACCACCAGGTCGATGATCAGGAACGGGATGAAGATCATGAAGCCGATCTGGAACGCGGTCTTGAGTTCGGAGGTGACGAAGGCCGGTACCAGGATGGTCAACGGCGCCTCGTCCGGCGTGGCGATATCGGTACGCTTGGACAGGCGCATGAACAGGTCGAGATCGCTCTCGCGGGTCTGCGCCAGCATGAAGTCCTTGAGCGGCACCTGGGCCTTGGCCACCGCGTCCTGGGCCGACAGGGTCTCGGCCAGGTACGGCTGCAGGGCATCCTTGTTCACCCGGTCGAATACCGGCGCCATGATGAACAGGGTCAGGAACAGCGCCATGCCGGTGAGGATCTGGTTCGACGGCGTCTGCTGCAGGCCCAGGGCCTGGCGCAGGATCGAGAACACGATGATGATCCGGGTGAAGCTGGTCATCAGGATCACGAACGCCGGAATGAAGCTCAGCGCCGTCATGATCAGCAGGATCTGCAAGCTGACCGAGTACTCCTGTTGCCCATCCGCCCCGTTGGACAGGGTGATCGCCGGAATCGACAGCGGGTCGGCGGCTAGGGCCAGCGGCGCTGCGAACATCAGCAGCAGGGTCAACAGCATGCGCAATGCGCCCATCACGACTTGTCCTTTTGATCCTTGCCCAGCAGCTCCATCAGGCGCTGGGCGAATTCGGGCGTAGCCTGGCGGGCGCTGGCCGGTACCTGCACCGGCTCGGCCAGCACATGCAACGCGGTAAGGCTGCCCGGCGTATGACCGATCAGTATCTGTTCGTTGCCCACCTGCACCAGCAGCAGCCGATCACGCGGGCCGACCACGCGCGTGCCGACGATCTCGATGACCTGCTGGCCACGCGGCGTCACGTTCTGCACCCGGCGCAGCAGCCAGGCGAGAAAGAAGATCAGGCCCAGCACCAGCAACAACCCCAGCACCAGACGGCCCAACTGCCCGCTGGCACTGCCGGCTGCTGCCGTGGTCGCCGCGGCTGTCGTGGCCGCGGGCTGTGCCGCCAGTGCCAGGTCGAGCCAGAGCAGGCCGACCCCGGTCAGCCCCGCTTGCAGAAGACGCTTCACTCAGCGCAGCTTCTTGATGCGTTCGCTCGGGCTGATCACGTCGGTCAGGCGGATGCCGAACTTCTCGTTCACCACCACCACCTCGCCGTGCGCGATCAGGGTGCCGTTGACCAGCACGTCCAGCGGCTCGCCGGCCAGGCGGTCCAGCTCGATCACCGAACCCTGGTTCAGTTGCAGCAGGTTGCGGATGTTGATTTCGGTGCTGCCCACTTCCATCGAGATGCTCACCGGAATATCCAGGATCACGTCCAGGTTCGGGCCGTCCAGGGTCACTGCATCGTTGCCCTTGGGCGAGCTGCCGAATTCTTCCATCGGCAGGCGGTTGGGCGAGCCGGCACTGCTGCCGCCGTCAGCCGCCAACAACGCGTCGATGTCGGACTGGCCGGCGTCGCCGGTCTCGCTCAGGGCTGCTGCCCACTCATCGGCCAGGGCCTGGTCTTCCATGGAGGTGATATCGTTTTCGTCAGCCATCTTGTCCTCGACGGGGCAATCAATTCAGTGTTAAAGCCAGGGTACCGATCAGCGGCGCTCGATCGGCTCGGTTACTTGCAATGCCAGCGTGCCCTTGTGCGAGCCCAACTTGGCCTTGAACGACGGTACGCCATTGGCGCGCAGTACCAGCTCGTCCGGCAGTTCGACCGGGATCACATCACCCGGCTGCATGTGCAGGATGTCGCGCAGGCGCAGCTCGCGGCGTGCCACGGTGGCGCTGATCGGCACGCTGACGTCCAGCACGTCTTCGCGCAGGGCCTTGATCCAGCGTTCGTCCTGGTCGTCCAGGTCGGACTGGAAGCCCGCGTCGAGCATTTCGCGCACCGGCTCGATCATCGAGTAGGGCATGGTCACGTGCAGGTCGCCGCCACCGCCATCGAGTTCGATGTGGAAGGTGGACACCACCACCGCCTCGCTCGGGCCGACGATGTTGGCCATGGCCGGGTTGACCTCCGAGTTGATGTACTCGAAGTTGACCGGCATGATCGCCTGCCAGGCTTCCTTGAGGTCGACGAAGCACTGGTCCAGCACCATGCGCACCACGCGCAATTCGGTGGGCGTGAACTCGCGACCCTCGATCTTGGCGTGACGACCGTCACCGCCGAAGAAATTGTCCACCAGCTTGAACACCAGCTTGGCATCGAGGATGAACAGCGAGGTGCCGCGCAACGGCTTGATCTTCACCAGGTTGAGGCTGGTGGGCACGTACAGCGAGTGCACGTACTCACCGAACTTCATCACCTGCACGCCCCCCACTGCCACATCCGCCGAGCGGCGCAGCAGGTTGAACATGCTCACGCGGGTATACCGGGCGAAACGTTCGTTGATCATTTCCAGGGTCGGCATGCGCCCGCGCACGATCCGGTCCTGGCTGGTCAGGTCGTAGCTCTTGATGCTGCCGGGGTCGGCGCCGCTATCGGTTTGCACCAGCCCGTCGTCGACGCCGTGCAGCAGGGCATCGATCTCATCCTGGGACAGCAGGTCCTGCATGGCCATCTTGGGCTCCTACTGCAATACGAAATTGGTGAACAGCAACTGGTCGATCACCAGCTTGCCGACTTCTTTCTGGGCCACTTCCTGCACGCTGGCGGTGGCCTTCTGGCGCAGCATCTCCTGGCCGACCGGGGTCGCCAGGGAGTCGAACGGCTGGCCGGAGAAGAGCATCACCAGGTTGTTGCGGATCACCGGCATGTGCACTTTCAGCGCATCCAGCGCAGCCTGGTCGCGCCCCTGCATGGTGATGCTCACCTGCATGTAGCGCTGACGACCGTTCTGGTTGAAGTTGACGACGAAGGCTGGCGCCAGCGGCTCGTAGATGGCCGCAGGCCTGACGTTGCTGACGGTTGCCGGGTCGACCTGAGGTTTGCTGTCGCCCCTTTGCAGGAAGAACCAGGTGGCGCCCACCGACAAGCCGATGGCCAGCAGCAATGCCAGCACCAGCAGCAGGATCAGCTTGAGTTTGCCTTTTACGGCGGGGTCTTTCACTGCTTCGCTCTTCGCCATGCCAATAATCCGTCACTCACAAGAGGTTTGTCCCACATGGCGAGGGTTGAGCAAGTGTTATGCCAGATTTGCGGGCCACACCGGCCCGATTGAGGAAGGCGACGAACGCAGGGGCAGATTCATCCGTGAAGGGCTGGGCAGCCGCCCCGCAACGCCCAGCCCTACCCGTGCAATCAGGCGTAGAAATCGACCGCGCTGGACCCCAGCACCACCGGTCGCTCCACCGGCTGGGCCGCCGCGTCGGCGTCGGCCTCTTCGCCGCCCGCGCCTTCATTGCGACGCGCGGCCACGCCGCTGAGCTTCGAGGTGCCGTCCTGCGAGCCCTGCTGCTGCTCGCGGGACTGGTCGGCCACGTTCACGTCAGGTTGCGCCAGGCCCTGTTCGGCGAACATTTCCTTGAGCCGGCTGGCCTGGTTTTCCAGCGCTTCGCGCACCACCACGTTGCCACTGGTGAAGGTGATCTGCGCCTGCTGCTCGGGTGTCATGTGCACGCGAATGTCCAAGCGCCCCAGCTCGGCTGGCTCCAGCTTGATTTCAGCCGACTTCAGGTTCTGGCTGGACAGGTACATCACGCGATTGACCAGGCCTTCGGTCCAGCCACCCTGGTGCATCGCCAGCGGCTGGTTCAGCGGCATCGCCACCGGCACCGCATTGGCGGTCTTGGGCGTCGCAGCCTGGGTCAGCGCGCTGAGGCGCTCGGCAAAGTCATCGACACGGGTATCGCTGGAGGCGCCCTTGAGGTCCTTAAGGCCGTCATCGAGCAGGTTGCTGAAGCCCTTCTCGCCCGGCTCGCTGTCGCCCGGATCGGCCTGACGCGGGTCGAGCATGGCCGCCAGGGTATTGACGGCAGGCTGGCCCTGGGTGGCTTCGGGTTGCGCCGTGGTCGGCTTGCTGGCATGGGCAGAGGTGGTGCCCTGGGCCTGGGCGTTCTGCTCCAGGGCCAGGCGCAATGCCGGCAGGTCCTCGAGCACGTCGCCGGCCGGGTCGAAAGCGGGTTCTTCCGGGGCCGGTGGCTGCGGCGCGACGGCCGGGGCCTGCACCTGGGCCTGCAACTGTGCGGCAGCCGCCTGCACCACTGGGGCCACCGCTTCGGCCTGAGCCTGGATCAGCTGTGCACCGGCCTGGGCGTCAGTAACCTGACCCGCCACCAGGCTCGAATCGAGCAGTTGAAGGTCATCGGCAACTGGCGTCGACTCGTCCGATACCGGCTTCTGTTCAGGCAATGAATTGCCGCTGTCGGCAACAGTGCGCTCCTGATCGGTCGCCGTCTTGCCGGCATTTGCCGCCCCGGCTGCAACGCCCGCCTTGTCGGCATTGGGCACATCCGCCTTGGCCGGCAGCTTGTCGCGGGACTGATCGGCATACACCTTGGAGAAGCCCGCAGCCTTGTCATTGGCGACCTGGGGCACCTTTTCGGGCGCTGGCGCAGCCGTGCGCGAGGCCTTGGCCACGGCGGACGGTTGCAGCAGCGGGTTTGAAGCGACAGGCATGGGAAGGGTCTCCACTACAGAAGCGCGAACTTGAATAGCGAAGAGACTGCAAGAGTCGCGCCAGGTTTGCGCTACACAGGATGCCTGACCGCCTGCGGCGACACGCGCTCCAACTCGGCGACATAGAAGGGACGCACTTCGAGGTACTCGCACCTGATCTGGCTGATCAGGTCCTCGATGCCGTGTGCCGGCTGCTCCATCACGCGCACTTCCAGCTGCCGACACAACTCGGCCAGGTCGGTGGCGCCCATGTTGCTGCAGCTACCCTTGAAACTGTGGGCAGCCTCACTCAGCTGCCGGGGGGAGCGGGCGTCGCGCAGTTGCACCATGCGCTTTTCGCAATCGGCCAGGAAGGTCTCCAGCAACTCGGCATACTGGCTACCCATGACCTCCCGCAACTCGCCCACTACCTTGTTATCGATACGCTGATCGGACACTTGCTCACTCCTTGATCAAGTTCAATTATGCCAGAGCCACCCAGGCGAACTCCACGCGGGCCCTGCGCCCTCCGTCGGCCCATTCGGCGTGACGGCTCAAACGCCGGATCAGGCTCAGGCCACGCCCGCACAACCGCTGCTCCAACACCGGTCGGGCCAGCACTGTACCCACATCGAAGCCACTGCCGCTATCTTCGATCTCAATCACCAGACGCCCGCCACCCGCTACGGGTTCAACCTGAAGGTGCAAGCGTATGTAACCTTCCTGCAATGCCTGCAGGCGTCGGCTGCGCTCCTGATAATAGGCGGCAAACCCCTGGGCGTCGCGCTTGAGGGCCGAGTCGAGGGCCAGCACACCGTGCTCCAGTGCATTGGTGTAGAGCTCGTTGAGCACGCTGTGCAGCGCACCGCTCTGGGGGCGCAGGCCGTGTATTTCCTGCAGTACCTGCAACAGATAGGGCAAGGGGTTGAAGCGTTTGAGGGTCTGCGCGCGAAACTCGAACGACAGCGACCAGTCCAGTGGGCTGGACTGGCCGCTGTCCGAATAGACAAGCGGCGGCGGGGCCAGTGTCTGTGGCTCGACCACACTGATCTCGAGCATGCTGACATCGTCGCGGGACTGGCCGCGAAAGTCTTCGAGCGCCTGCAGCACATCCTCGAACAGGTGCTGCGGCGCACGGTTGCGCGCAAACACCTGGCGCAGGCGTTCCACCCCGAACAGCTGCTCATCCTGGTCGCAGGTATCCACCACCCCATCGGACAGCAGGAACAGACGATCCCCCAACGCCAGCGATACCACCTCGGGGTGCTCGTCGAAACGCTCCGGCGCCAGCACCCCCAAGGGCAAGTGCCGCGACACCAGCGCCTGGGGCTCGCCACCGGCCGCGGGCAGCAGGTAGCCGTCCGGCATGCCGCCGTTCCATACCTCGGCCAGGCGTCGTTCGAAACTCAGGCTGAGCATCATTGCGCAGCAGAACATGTCGACCGGCAGGATGCGCTTGAGCTTGGCGTTCATCTCGCGCAAGGTTTCGGCCAGGCCGTAGCCCTTGGCGGTCATGCCGTAGAACACCTCGGCCAACGGCATGGCGCCCACTGCAGCCGGCAGGCCATGGCCAGTGAAGTCGCCAAGCAGCACATGCATTTCACCGGTCGGCGTGAACGCCGCCAGCAGCAGGTCGCCGTTGAACAGCGCATAGGGAGATTGCAGGTAGCGGATGTTCGGCGCATTCAGGCACCCCGAATGCGTGACCTGATCGAACACCGCCTTGGCCACCCGCTGCTCGTTGAGCAGGTGACCGTGGTGGCGCGCCAGCTCGTCGCGCTGCTCCAGCACGGTCGCCTGCAGGCGACGCAGGCGATCCATCGCCTTGATCTTGGCGGCCAGGATCACCGGGCGATAAGGCTTGGGCAGAAAGTCGTCGCCACCAGCCTCCAGGCAACGCACCAGGGCCTGCTCCTCACTCAGCGAGGTAAGAAAGATGATCGGCACCAGCGCCTGGCCAGCCATCAGCTTGATCTGGCGAGCCGCCTCGAAGCCGTCCATCACCGGCATCAGCGCGTCGAGCAGCACCAGTTGCGGACGCAGCTCGGCAAACAGCGCCACTGCCTGCGCACCGTTCTCGGCCGTGATCACCGAATGCCCCTGCTCGCGCACGATGCGCGCCAGCAACAGGCGGTCGGTGGCGCCATCTTCGGCAATCAGCACGGTCAGCGACGACTGCTCGTTCACGAGGTCGCTCAAGTGATCTCGAACAGCTTGTCGAAATTGGAGATGGCGAGGATCTTGCGAACGTCGGAGCTGGCGTTGATCACCCGTATATACGCATCGTCGCCGCCGGCGTGGTCACGCAGCAGCAGGAGCATGCCCAGGGCGGAGCTGTCGAGATAGGTGGCGTCCTTCAAGTCGACGACCACGCCCTTGGAAGGTACTGGCTCGCGCTCGTAGCATTCACGAAACGCCTGGTGCTTGCCGAAATCGAACCGTCCCTTGACCCTGATCGTCAGGCTGTTCCCATCCGGCGATAGATCGTGCTCCACGGCCATATGCTCGACTCCTTCGATCATGGCGATTGCAGACACCACAGGTTTAGCAGCCCGCCCGCCCCTGGGCAACCTGCGCCGACCAATGCCGTGCTAGAAGCGATCGTGGCGCGGCAATCGCTGGGACAATTCGTCGAGCAGCTTCTGCTCGCGCTTGTCCTCGAGCATGCGGGCTTCATCGCGGTAGCGCTGTACCAGCTTGCGCAGGCCCTCGACCCGGGCGTAGGCCTGCTGCCAGGTGGCCCGTGCGTTGTTGAGGTTGGTCTGGTGCCACACCAGGCTCTGGTGTTGCTGGGCCACGGCGGTGTCCAGCTGGCTGAGAAAGCGCTGATAGCCCAGCAGCCAGCTGCCTGAAACGCCCTGGCCGCCCTTTTCCATCCACTGGTTCTGGTACTCGCTGCGAAACTGGTCCAGTTCCCGGAGCTTGGTTTCGGCCATGCTCACCTGCTGCTGGAAATGCCCGAGGCGCTGCACAGCCTTGCGCTCGGCCTCCTCGGCCATCTCCACCACCGGCACCAGGCGCGCGGCACGACTTGGCAGGGCCATCGGTTATCAGCCCGAAGCCGCTGGGGCGAACACCGCCGCCAGTTCATCGCGGCTCTGCTCATGGCTGACGTTTTCATTGAGCCCCTGGCGCAGGTACTGCACCAGCTTGGGTTGCAGGGAAATCGCCAGGTCCGTCTCGCGGTCGCCGCCAGCCACATAGGCACCCACGCTGATCAGGTCGCGGCTTTGCGACAGGCGCGACCAGAGCTGCTTGAACTGCTGGGCCTGGGTCATCTGCTCGGGGCTGACCACCTGCGGCATGACCCGGCTGATCGAAGCCTCGATATCGATGGCCGGGTAGTGCCCCTCTTCGGCCAGGCGCCGGGACAGCACGATATGGCCGTCGAGTACGCCCCGCGCGGAGTCGGCAATCGGGTCCTGCTGGTCGTCGCCTTCGGACAACACGGTGTAGAAGGCGGTGATCGAGCCACCACCGGCCTCGCCGTTGCCGGCGCGCTCCACCAGCTTGGGCAGCTTGGCGAACACGGAAGGCGGATAGCCCTTGGTGGCTGGCGGCTCGCCGATGGCCAGGGCGATTTCCCGCTGGGCCTGGGCGAAACGGGTCAGCGAATCCATCAGCAACAGCACGTTCTTGCCCTTGTCGCGAAAGTACTCGGCGATCCGCGTGCAGTACATGGCGGCGCGCAGGCGCATCAGCGGCGCATCATCGGCAGGGGATGCCACCACCACCGAACGCTTGATGCCCTCCTCGCCCAGGATGTGCTCGATGAACTCCTTGACCTCACGCCCCCGCTCACCGATCAGCCCCACCACGATGATGTCGGCCTCGGTGAAACGGGTCATCATGCCCAGCAGCACACTCTTGCCCACGCCGGTACCGGCGAACAGGCCAAGGCGCTGGCCACGGCCCACCGTCAGCAGGCCATTGATGCTGCGAATGCCCACGTCCAGCGGCTGGCTGATGGGGTCGCGGTTGAGTGGGTTGATGGTGGGGCCGTCCATCGGCACCCAGTCCTCGGCCTTCATCCCGCCCTTGCCATCCAGCGCCCGGCCGGCACCGTCCAGCACGCGACCGAGCATGCTCATGCCCATCGGCAGGCGGCCGCTTTCGGCCAGCGGCACCACCCGCGCACCGGGCGCGATGCCGGCAACGCTGCCCACCGGCATGAGAAACACCCGGTCACCGGCAAAGCCCATGACCTCGGCCTCGACCTGCACCGGATGGTAGCTGTCATCGTTGATCACCAGGCAGCGGCTGCCGACGGCAGCGCGCAGGCCCTCGGCCTCCAGGGTCAGGCCGACCATGCGCAACAACCGCCCTTCCACCACCGGCTGCGCCGGCAGGCTCACGGCCTCGGCATAGGTGCCCAGGCGCTTGCCGAAGCTGGTGCGGTCAAGGCGCATCGGGCGTGGCCTCGCGGGTGCCCGGGTCGCCAGCAAGGTCGACGTGCAAGTCTGGTGCGGCAGGGTGCAGGCCCTGGTCATGCAACTGGTCGAACAACTGGGTCATGGCCTTTTCGATGCGGGTCTCGACGGTGGCGTCGATACGGCTGTGCAACGTCTCGATGCGGCAACCACCGGGCAACAGTGCGTCGTCTTCGAGCAGGCGCCAGTTTTCCTCATGACGCTCGCGCAGGGCCTTGGCCAGCTCGAAGTCCTGCGGATTGACATGAATGCGGATGTTTTCGGCGCCCATCGGCAGCAGCTTGAGGGCCTCGCGCAGCACGTGGGTGATCTGGCTGGAGTCGGTGGCCAGCTCACGCCCGATCACCTCGCGGGTGATGCGGCTGACCATGTGCACCAGGGCCTTCTCGATCTGGTTGTCCTGCTCGGCGATCGGGTCGAGCAGGTGGCCCATCAGCTGCTCCAGGCTCGCCAGCTTGGCGCTCAGGGCCACTTCGGCCTCCTGGCGGACCTTGAGCTGGGTGCTGTGAAACCCTTCGCGCTCGCCGGTGGCAAAGCCTTCGTTGTAGGCTTCCTGGCGAATGCTTTCGAGCTCTTCGAGGGTCAGCGGCTGGACTTCTTCCAGCGGCACTTCTTCGACTTCCTCGACGATTTCCGGCTCGGGTTCGGGCTCGGGTTCCGGCTCCGGGTCGAAGCTGGGCAGCGCCCAGCGGTCGAAGCCCTCGACGTCGCGGGCGGGGATCAGTTCACTCAGGTGCTCGTTGGTCGACATGATTCCACGCGTTCAATTGGGTAGGCGCCGGGGTGGTCGGCGATGCGGCTGCCAGGCACCGGCGTGTACCGCGTTGAGGCATCCGCCGGCAAGGCCGGCTCCTGTGGAGGAGCCGGGGCCGGCGAACGGCTTTAGATCATTTCTTCGGCGCCCTTGCCGCCAAGCACGATCTCGCCGGCTTCGGCCATGCGCCGGGCAATGGTGAGGATCTCTTTCTGCGCCGTTTCCACGTCGCTGACCCGCACCGGGCCCTTGGCCTCGAGGTCGTCACGCAGCAGCTCGGAAGCCCGCTTGGACATGTTCTTGAAGATCTTGTCCTTGACCTTCTCGTCGGCGCCCTTGAGCGATACCACCAGCACGTCCGAGGACACTTCGCGCAACAGCGCCTGGATACCGCGGTCGTCGACATCGGCCAGGTTGTTGAAGACGAACATGAGGTCTTCGATCTGCTCGGACAGCTCGCCGTCGACGTCGCGAATCGCGTCCATCAGCTGGCCTTCGACCGAACTGTCGAGGAAGTTCATGATGTCGGCCGCGCGCTTGATACCGCCCAGTGTGGTACGCGCCGCGTTGGAGTTGCCCGAGAACTGCTTCTCCAGAATCTGGTTGAGCTCCTTGAGCGCCGCCGGCTGCACGGTGTTGAGCGAGGAGACGCGCAGGATGATGTCCAGGCGCACCTTGTGATCGAAGTTGCCCAGCACCTCACCAGCCTGGTCGGGGTCCAGGTAGGCCACCACGATGGCCTGGATCTGCGGGTGCTCGTAGCGGATCACGTCGGCCACGGCACGCGGCTCCATCCACTTCAGGCTGTCCAGGCCGCTGGTGTTGCCACCCAGCAGGATGCGGTCGATCAGGCCGTTGGCCTTGTCCTCGCCCAGGGCCTGGGTGAGCATCTTGCGGATGTAGCCGTCAGAGCCGACACCCAGGCTGGTCTGGTCGCCGACGATCTCGACGAACTCGCTCATCACCTGCTCGACCTGTTCGCGATGGACGTTGCCCATCTGCGCCATGGCCACGCCGACCCGCTGCACTTCCTTGGGGCCCATGTGGCGCAACACCTGCGCCGCATCGGTTTCACCCAGCGACAGCAGCAGGATGGCCGCCTTGTCGACACGGGTCAGTTTGGCGGTAAGGGCTCGATTATCACTCATCGGCGTTGATCCACTCTTTCACGACCTGGGCCACACGACCCGGGTCTTCGGCCACCAGGCTCTTGATTGCGTTCAGCTGAGCGTCGTAACCCTCGCTCGGGCTAGGCAACAGAATGCTTTGCGGACCACCCAGGCTGACGCGGTCGTTGGCCAGATCGCCATCCAGACCGAGCATGCCGCCCAGTTCCATGTCGCCATCGGCACCGGCGCCCTGCTTGCCGTTGCCGGTGATGTTGTTGAGCACCGGGCGCAGCACGCCGAACACCAGCACCAGGATGAACAGCACGCCCATGACCTGCTTGATGATGTCCCAGAACCACGGTTGCTGGTAGAACGGAATCTCGGTGAACACTTCGCCACGGTCGGCGGCGAATGGCACGTTGATCACGCTGACGCTGTCACCGCGGCTGGCATCGAAGCCGACGGCGTCCTGCACCAGGCGCGTGAAGCGCGCCAGGTCTTCGGCCCCCCATGGGGCGCGTGTCGACTCGCCAGTGGCCGGGTCGAGCTTGACCTGGTCGTCGACCACCACCGCGACCGACAGGCGGCTCAGGCGCCCCTGCTGCTGGCGGGTGTGGCTGATGGAACGGTCCAGTTCGAAGTTCTTGGTCGACTGCTGACGCTTGTCGGCCGGGTACGGTGCGAGCATCGGCTGGCCGGTGGCCGGGTCCATGATCTGCTGGCCGTTGGCGTCCAGCAGCGGCTGGCCTGGTTGCACCATGCCCGCTGCAGCCTGTGCCTGACCGGTCTGCTGTGGCGCAGTGGCCGGGCCGGGTGGCTGGTTGCTCAGGGCACCAGGCACGCCCTGCGGGCCCATACTGCTGGAGCGTTGTTCGTTCACCGACTGCTCGCTGCGCAAGGCAGGCTGGTCGGGGTTGAACTGTTCGGAGGTGGACTCGACCGCACTGAAGTCGACGTCGGCGGAGACTTCGGCCTTGTAGCGGTCGTTGCCCAGCACCGGCAACAGAATGTTGTGCACGCGCTGGGTGAGCATGCCTTCCATGCGGCGGCTGTAGTCGAACTGCTTGCCGGCCATGGTCAGCTCGGAGTTCTCGCCCTGGTCGGACAGCAGGTTGCCCTTCTGGTCGACCACGGTCACCTGGGACTTGTTCAGTTCCGGAACGCTGGACGCCACCAGGTTGACGATGGCCGCCACCTGGCCGGGCTCGAGGCCACGCCCCGAATACAGCTCGACCAGTACCGAGGCACTGGGCTTGCGCTCGTCGCGCACGAACACCGAGCTTTTCGGGATGGCCAGGTGCACGCGGGCACCCTTGACGTTGTTCAGGCTGGAGATGGTACGCGCCAGTTCACCTTCCAGTCCGCGACGATAACGGGTGGCCTCCATGAACTGGCTGGTGCCCAGCCCCTGCTCCTTGTCGAGCAGTTCGAAGCCGACGTTGCCGTCGCCTGGCGCCACGCCGGCCGCGGCAAGTTTCAGTCGCGCACGGGAGAGGTCTTCGGACTTGACCAGCAGCGCCCCGGAGCTGGGCTCGACGTTGTAGGCGATGTCGGCAGCGGACAGGGTGTCCATGACCTGCTTGGTGTCCATGCCGGCAAGGCTTGGGTACAGCGGGCGGTAATCGGGCTGCTGCGACCACAGCACCACGGCAAAGCCGATCGCCACGCTCGCCGCCAACCCGACCAGCAGGCCGACCTGACGCAGCATGGGCATCTCTGCGATGTTTTCCAGAAAGGACATGCCGAACAGCGGCGGCTTGGGCGCCGGGCTGCCTTTGGCGGGCACGTTATCAACGACTGCTTCGGCCATGACTCAATCTCGCCCTTATACCGGCATCTGCATGATGTCTTGATACGCCTGCACCAGCTTGTTGCGCACCTGGGTCAAGGCCTGGAACGACACGCTGGCCTTCTGCGAGGCGATCATCACGTCGGTAAGGTCGACGCCGCTCTTGCCGATCTCGAAGGCGTTGGCCAACTGGGTGGACGCCTGCTGGGTATCGCTGACCTTGTTGATGGCCTGGCCAAGCATGTCGGCAAAACCGCTCGAGCCAAGCTCTGGCGCAGGGGCAGCCTTCGACATCGACATGGCGTCCGCCTGCATGGCCCGCATGTCCAACATCAATCGATTAAATTCAACACCTTGGCTCATTGACTCTTCTCTCCGACGACCCGCATTTTTTTGACACTACGCAGCGGACAGGCAGAACTTAGCAACAAGAGTGCCAGCTCTACCCCCAGGACCAACAAAAACGACCGGTTACGGCGTCACACGCCGCTGGCGTAGAGACTCGCCTCCACATCCAGGCCGGCATCACGCATCTGTGCCAGCTTGTAGCGCAAGGTGCGCGGGCTGATGCCCAGACGCTCGGCAGCCTCCTTGCGGCGCCCGCGCTCGGCGCGCAGGGTATCGATGATCATCTGGAACTCGTGGCGGCGCAGATCATCCCCCAGCCCGGCTGGCTCGGACGGCTCGGCCAGCACCGGCACCGGCTCTACGGGCGATGCCGCCAGCAGCGGCAGCACCCCGGCCAGGCAGAAGTCCGCCGCCTCGATCACCCCGCCCTGCTGCAGGATCAGCGCCCGCTGGATGGCGTTGTCCAGCTCGCGCACGTTGCCCGGCCACGGATAGCCTTGCAGGCAGGCCTGGGCCTGGGCCGACAGGCGCACGGGGGCATGCTTCATTTTATTGACGTGTCGCGCCAGCAGACGCTCGGCCAGCGGCAGAATGTCGGCGCTGCGCTCGCGCAGCGGTCGCCAGGCCAGCGGGAACACCGACAGGCGATAGAACAGGTCTTCGCGAAACCGCCCCGCCGCCACTTCGCCGGCAAGGTCGCGGTTGGTGGTGGCGACCACGCGGATGTCCAGCGCGATCGGCTTGCGCCCGCCTACCCGCTCGACCTCGCGCTCCTGCAGCACCCGCAGCAGCTTGGCCTGCAGCCCCAGCGGCATTTCGGAAATCTCGTCGAGCAGCAGCGTGCCACCGTCGGCCTGCTCGAACTTGCCTGGCTGGGCGGCTATCGCCCCGGTGAACGAGCCCTTTTCATGTCCGAACAACGTGGCTTCGAGCATGTTGTCGGGGATGGCGGCGCAGTTGATGGCCACGAATGGCTGGTCGGCACGCAGGGACTGCTGGTGAATGTAGCGCGCCAGCACCTCCTTGCCGGTGCCCGATTCGCCGGAAATCAGCACGGTGGAATCACTGCGCGCCACCCGCGCGGCCAGTTCGAGCAACTGCGCACTGGCAGGCTCGCGCGCCACCGGACCGTCGGCGTCCGCGCCGCTGGCAACGCCCAGGGCATGACGGGCCACCAGGTCGAGCAAAGCTCGCGGCTCGAAGGGCTTGACCAGATAGTCCGCAGCGCCCTGGCGCATCGCATCCACTGCACGCTCAACGGCGGCGTGCGCGGTCATCAGCAACACCGGCAACTGCGGCTGGCGGGCCCGCAACGCGGCCAGCAACTGGTGGCCGTCCATGCCCGGCATGTTGACGTCGCTGACCACCAGGCTGAAGGGCTGACTGGCCGCCACTTCCAGCGCTTCTTCGGCCGAGCCCACCGCGTGATAGGCAAAACCGCCCAGCTCCAGGGTATCGGCCAGGGCCTGGCGCAGTACGCGGTCATCCTCGACCAGCAGAACCTTGATCGCCCTCATGCCGTTGCCTCCAGCGGTGCGCCGATCAGCGGCAGGGTCACCAGCGCGCAGGTACCGCGCCCGGGGCGCGAGCGTAGCTGCACGGTGCCCTGGTGTGCACGGGCAACCGCCATCACCACCGCCAGGCCAAGCCCGGTGCCAGTGGCCTTGGTGGTCAGGAACGGCTCGCCCAGGCGCGCCAGCAATGCACTGTCGATGCCCGGCCCGGCATCGCTGATGCACAGGCGCAGGCTTTGCCCGCGACGATACAGGTGTACCTTGAGCCGAGCAGCGCCGGGCGCGGCCTGCAGGGCGTTTTCAATGAGATTGAGCAGCGCCCCCACCAGGGTGTCGCGGTTGCACAGCAATTCGCCCAGGTGGCTGTCGCACTGCCAGCGCACAGCATGCCCCTGTACATGTACCTGCGCGGCCTGCTGCAGCGCCTGGAACAACGCCTTGGGGGTCACGCGGTCGGTCAGCGGCAGTTCGCCGCGGGCGAACACCAGCATGTCGCGTACCTGGTGCTCGAGTTCGTGCAGACGCTCCTTGAGGCTGCCGGCAAAACGCTGACGGGTGTCCAGCGGCAGGTCCTGCTCGGCCAGGTGACTGGCATACAGCAAGGCGGCCGACAGTGGCGTGCGGATCTGATGCGCCAGCGAGGCCACCATCCGCCCCAGGGTCGACAGGCGCTCGTGCCGCGCCAGCTGGCTTTGCAGGTGGCGGGTTTCGGTGAGATCGGTCAACAGCACCAGCTGGCCCGGCTCGGCATCCAGCGAGCGGGTAGCGATCGACAGGCGGCGACCATCGCGCAGCGACACTTCGTGGCCGTCGTCCTCGCGCGGCGCAAAGCTGCGGGCG
The DNA here is from genome assembly GCF_002018915.1 of Pseudomonas sp. MF6396. NCBI lineage: Bacteria > Pseudomonadati > Pseudomonadota > Gammaproteobacteria > Pseudomonadales > Pseudomonadaceae > Pseudomonas > Pseudomonas sp. MF6396. The sequence continues at coordinate 186,891 of NZ_MVOK01000008.1, forward strand.
ATCACCTGACGCCACAGCTCGCCCACCAGCGGCTGACCCAGCAGTTCGACGGCGGCCGGGTTGGCCTCGCGCACGCGGCCCTGGCCGTCGATCACGATCACCCCGCCGGGCAACAGCGACAGCAGGTTCTGCAGGCGGTTGGCCAGTCGCTCCTTCTCCGCCAGCTCCGCCATGCGCTGCGCACTGACCACGGCCAACTCCCCCTTGAGCTCGGTGACACGGGCCTCGAGCAGGTTGTAGGACTGGCTCAGTTGGGTCGACACCTGGTCGAACAGGGCAAACGCCTGCTCGAGCCCCTGACGACTCTGCTGTTCGGCGGCGTCAGAACGCCTGGGCTCGGCGGCGGGGATGTGGGCGGCGTGGGGCATGGGTTGCTCTCTCGCATGGCTCACCGTCATAAAACGGTATGTTGCCAGCGGTATAGCAATAGACGTGCCGGATACTTTGACGGGGGGGTGCCAGCAGCAGCGGCGCGCCGCCCAAAGCCAGCAAGGGCAGGCTTTACAGCCCTGTGGAAAATAGGGGTATTGCGTTCGGCAGGCCCCGGTCGGGGCCTGCCAGCAGGAAGCAGGCGTCAATCCTCCGCCTGTTCGTCTCCATCGCGACGGCTCATGCCGTACTTGCGCATTTTTTCCACCAGCGTGGTGCGGCGGATGCGCAGGCGCTCTGCGGCACGCGCCACGATACCGTTGGCATCGTCCAGCGCCTGCTGGATCAGGCCCTGCTCGAGGCTGCCCAGGTAGTCCTTGAGGTCGAGACCTTCGGGCGGCAACATCGCATGGTTGCTGAAATTGGGCGTATGGCCGTTGATTGCCACGCGCTCTTCCAGGTCCGAGCGCAGGCTGTCGACCAGTTGCTCGTCCTCATCATCGACGTAGCGGAACTTCTTCGGCAGCTCGGACACGCCGATCACGCCATACGGGTGCATGATCGCCATGCGCTCCACCAGGTTCGCCAGCTCGCGCACGTTGCCCGGCCAGCCATGGCGGCACAGCGACATGATCGCGGCGGAATTGAAGCGGATCGACCCCCGCTTCTCGTGCTCCATGCGCGAGATCAACTCGTTCATCAGCAGCGGAATGTCTTCGACCCGCTCACGCAGCGGGGCCATCTCGATCGGGAACACATTGAGGCGGTAGTACAGGTCTTCGCGAAAGCTACCCACCTCGATCATGCTCTCGAGGTTCTTGTGAGTGGCGGCGATGATGCGCACATCGATGCTCTGGGTCTTGTTGCTACCCACACGCTCGAAGGTGCGCTCCTGCAGCACGCGCAGCAGCTTGACCTGCATCGGCAGCGGCATGTCGCCGATTTCGTCGAGGAACAGGGTGCCGCCATTGGCCAGCTCGAAACGCCCGGCACGGCTGGTGATGGCGCCGGTGAACGCCCCCTTCTCGTGACCGAACAGTTCGCTTTCGAGCAGCTCGGCCGGGATCGCGCCGCAGTTGACCGGCACGAACGGCGCTTCACGGCGCTTGGAATGGTAGTGCAGGTTGCGCGCGACCACTTCCTTGCCCGTACCCGACTCGCCGAGGATCAGCACGCTGGCGTCGGTGTCGGCCACCTGCTGCATCATCTGGCGCACATGCTGGATGGCGCGGCTGGTACCGACCAGGCTACGGAACAGGTTGGGCTCACGCTGACGACCGCGCTCGCGGGCCTGGTCGTACATCTCGCGATAGACCTGGGCACGGTGCAGCGAATCAAGCAGCTTGCTGTAGCTGGGCGGCATCTCCAGGTTGGAAAGCACCCGGCGGCGCAGGTCCTCGGGCAACTCGGCAGAAGATATTTCACCCAACAGCAATACCGGAAGGAACTCATCCCAGGCAGCCACGGTCTTAAGCAAGCCCAAAAGGCTTGCCGGAGCGTTCACGGTGCCGACCAGGACACAGAGTACTTCACGGCTGGATGACAACGACTGAACGACCTGCTGCCAATCGTGGCTGGAGCAGGAAAGATTTTCTTCGCCAAGAAAATTCAGCACCACCGCCAGGTCGCGGCGGCGAGCGTCATCGTCATCGATCAGGAGAATTTTGGTTTCACGCCACATGCAATCGAAACTTCCCTAGTCAACTCGACACCCAATGTGGGCATGCTCGACATCCATTCCGACTGGAGCGGTCAGTGATCGGACGTCTGAAATTAGAAAACAGCCACTAGTTAAGTCAAAAAATCGTACACAGTCAAATTTATGGCGCACTGCATTTTCGAACCGTCCAGCGTCAGCTGAACAGATGGTATACCTTTGCGGCGTTTTTCGCTTGGCGGATCTGCGTCATCTCGTCGACTATTGTTTGACGTTCACCACTTGCAACATCAATTAGTTGGCGGTAGACGTCGAGCAATTCCTCAAGACTGGTGCGCAGAACCTGTTCGTTGGTCGATGCCTCGGCCAGTACGTCCTCGACGCAAACACGGCAGCTCAGGTCCAGTTCGGTGATCGTTTCCCAGTCGCGGCTGGCCAATGCCCCGAGCAGGGCTTCGCGGGTTTGTTCGATACGTTCGAGCACGGCACTCATGGCGTTCTCCTAGACGTCGGCGACCTGATCGCCGATCGCGTCCCAACCTTCCTTGACGGTAATCAGCAGGCGTGCGACTTCATTGAGGATCTCCGGGTCGTTCTGCACGTTGGCCTCGACCAGGCGCCTGCTCATGTAGGCGTACAGCCCATCGATGTCGGCCAGTGCCTCGGCCTGGTTTTCGAGGTCGAGCCCTTCGCGCAGACCGCCGATGATCCCGATGGCCTTGCCGATCAGGATGCCCTTCTGGGCCAGGTCATTGCGCGCGATTGCACCTTTGGCCTGCGCGATGCGATCCAGCCCGCCCTGCATGAGCATCTGCACGAGACGGTGCGGGCTGGCCTCGGAGGTCTGCGCCACGCCGTTGACTTTCTGATACTGCCGAAGGGCCAACATAGGGTTCATGTTCTACCTCGTAACAAACGAAAAGGTTCATATACCGCCTGTATCGCCTGCGGGTCAAAAAACTTTAACCCCGAAAACGAAAAGCCCGGAGCACCCGAAGGGGTGCTGCCGGGCTTTTTTGCGGCCCCTGCTATCAGGAGTTCTTCTGCTGCGCTTCGATCGAGGCGAACATCGAGGCAATGTTCTTGCGCTGCGCCTCGAGCTTGCCGACCAGGGTATCCATGGCCACGTAGCGTTTGGTCAGCGACTCGGTCAGCGACGCAATGCGCCGATCCAGGGCCTCCTGCTGGTTCTCGAGGTCTTTCTGCAGCCTGTCCAGGCCGTTCTTGCGCGAGTCGAGAATGCCACCGGTCTGCAGGTACGGTTCGATCGCCTTGTTCATGTGCGCGAACACGCCATTTTTACCGGTGAAGAGCTCCTGCACGTCGGCACCGAGCTTCTTGTCCTTCATCGCCGCGTCGTACTTGACGGAGTTGAACTCGAGGGTACCGTCCTTCTGGGTGTTGATGCCCAGCTGGCTGAGGGTGGTCAGGCGGGTACCGTCCGACTCGGTCGCCAATTGGCTGCGCAGGTCGCTCAGCAGCGAACGGGTGGTCGGGTCGTTGGTCAACGGGCCCAGCACGGTGTTGCCATCGGCATCCTTGCTCACGGAGGTCAGGTTGGTGACCGCCTTGATCAGGGTGTTATAGGCATCGACATAGGCCTGCACCGATTTTTTCAGCCCATCGGTGTTCTCACCCACCGTAACCTGTACAGCCTTGCTGGCGTCGGGGCCGGTTGCCTGAAGCAGGTCCAGGCTGATGCCACTGATGGCACCGGTGACGGTATTGCTCTTGCTCGTGACCGGCAGGCCGTCGACGTACAGTTTTGCGTCCTTGGCCGGCTCACCGATGTAGCCGGCACCGTCACCATCCATCTTCTCGCCCGGCGCGATCTTGAGCGCGTCGATGGTGCCGTCGACGGAAATGTCCGTACCCTCACCGGTCTTGGTCGAACTGAACACCAGGCGCGAACCGTCTGCACCATTGACCAGGTTGGCAGTGATGCCTTTCTCGGACAGCGACGAGTTGATGGTGTCGCGCACGGACTGCAAGGTTGCACCAGGGCCGACCTTGACGGTGTGGGTGACACCGTCCTGGGTAATCAGCAGGTCGCCTTCGGGAATCGGCGTGGTGGCGCCGGTGTCGAAGTTCTGGCTGGCCACCTTGGACGAGGTGGCCAGGTTGTCGACACGGATCGTGTAGGTACCAGGCACCGCGGTATTGTTAGAGGTTGCCTTGATCGCGGCGTCGTTGCTGGACGTTGCCGCATAGGCATTGAACGACGGCGCGAGGGGATCATTGAGCTTCTTCATCGCCGCCTGATAGACAGACAGCGCGCTCTTGAGCGATGCGACACCAGAAAGCATGGCCGAGTTGTTGGCAGTCTGGCGTTTGATCTGGTTGGCTTTCGGATCGGTTTCAGACGCCACCAGCGTGCTGACGATCTTGTTGATATCGACCCCAGAACCCAGACCGGTGCCCGGTAAAATTGAACTCGCCATTGCTATTCCCTCTTGGTTGCGCGCCGCCCCTAGCCGATCAAGGCTAGCGAACGTGCTGCTCGGACGCCAGCATCAGACCTTGGCGTTGAACAGCAGGCTGTTAACATCGCTCAGACTGTGGGCAATTCTCAACGCCTCTTCCGAAGGAAGTTGGCGGATCAGCTCACCGGTTTCACTGGCGATGACTTTAACTACAATTCGGCCGGATTCTTCATCCGTGGAAAATTCGAGATTGCGACGCGACGAGGCGAGAAACTTCTCGATGTCCTTGAGCGCGTTCTTGACCTTCTCAGCTTCGGTCAGGCCGCTGTCGGCGCTTTCCTTCGCTGGCTTGATGGATTCGACAGCCTCCACGGGCTTGACCGCAGGGCGCTCGGTGGGCTGCTCCACAGGCTTTGCAGCCTGGTAGGACAGGTTCAGCTTGACGCTCATATCCATGCCAACCACCTCTCAATGCAAAAGGCGGGGGAGCGCCACAGGTGCACTCCCCCGCCGATAACCATCAGGCGATTACTGAAGCAGTTTCAGTACGGCGGATGGCAGCTGGTTGGCCTGGGCCAGAACCGAAGTCGAAGCTTGTTGCAGAGTCTGCTGCTTGGTCAGCTGAGCGGTCTCGGCAGCGAAGTCGGTATCTTGTACACGACCACGGGCAGCGTCGGCGTTTTCGTTGATGTTCTGCAGGTTGTTGATGGTGCTGGTCAGACGGTTCTGAACGGCACCCAGTGCAGCACGGCCTTCACCGATGGTCTTGACCGCAGCATCGATCGCGTCCATTGCAGCCGAGAAGTTGGTCTCGGCAGTGGCGCTGTCGCTACCGGCGATGGTGATGGCGTTGGTGATACCCAGGTCGCTGGCCAGGTACTTGCCGGTCAGGTCGATGCTGATCTGGTTGATGCCACCGGTTTCCGAACCGACCTGGAAGGTCATGGTGCTGGCGGAACCGTCCAGCAGGTTCTTGCCGTTCAGCTGGGTGGACTGAGCGATACGGGTCAGCTCGTCACGCATCTGAGCGAACTCGGAGTTCAGCGAGTCACGGTTGTCCGAATCGTTCGAGTCGTTTCGCGATTGCAGAGCCAGTTCACGCATACGCTGCAGGATGTTGACCTGCTCTTGCATCGCGCCTTCAGCGGTCTGGGCGATCGAGATACCGTCGTTGGCGTTTTTGATTGCCATGGTCTGACCGCGGATCTGCGAGGTCATACGGGTAGCGATCTGCAGGCCAGCGGCGTCGTCTTTGGCGCTGTTGATTTTCAGGCCGGAAGACAGGCGAGTCATCGAGGTGCTCAGGGCGTCGGAAGCGCGGTTCAGGTTTTTCTGAACGTTCAGCGACGTGACGTTGGTGTTTACGGTTAATGCCATGACGAATTCCTCGTTTGTGGGTATTGCGGCTTCCGGCCCTGGCAAGCGCCGGGTGTGGCCTAGAGAACCTTCGTAATAGTTATCGTCGTCTGTGCAGGTTGCTTTAGGGGTTTTTTGAAAATTTTTACTGGCACCCTGCCACTCCAATGAAATCAAGGGTTTGACGCCAGCTTTATGGCCCCTGCGGCACAGCCTTGGTTGTGGCATACCGCCAAGGCAAAAAAAAGCGCCACCTTCAAGGCAGCGCTTCTGTAGACGGGAGGTCGGTTCAGTCCCGACGCTCGATGATTGCCGAGCCCCACGACAGGCCCACGCCAAAACCGCTCAAGGCCACACGCCTGTGCTGGGTGCCCAGTACGTGCTTTTCCAGCAGCAACGGGATGCTCGAGGACACCGTGTTGCCGGTCTCGACCATGTCCTTGACGAATTTCTCGATGGTTTCGGGCTTGTCTTCCTCGAAGCGGCGCGCCACGGCATCGACGATTGCCGCACTGCCCTGGTGAATGCAGAACAGGTCGATGTCGTTGGCCCCCAGGTTGCTCGCCTCGAGCAACTGACGCAGGTGCGCAGGCACCTTGAGCAACGCGAAGTTGAACACCTGGCGACCGTTCATGAAGAACACCCCGTCATTCACCTTCAGGTGCTCTGCGCCGCCACCGTCGGTGCCAAAGCTCGATTTGCCCAGTTGCCAGGCCGCGTCCTCGCCCATCCAGGTGACCGTGGCAGCATCACCGAACAGCATGGTGGTGTTGCGATCTTCCGGATCGACGATCTTGGAATAGGGATCGGCGGTGATCAGCAGGCCGTTCTTCAGTCCCGCCGCCTCCATGAAGCCCTTGATGGCATAAAGGCCGTAGACGTAACCGGAACAGCCCAGGGAAATGTCGAAGGCTGCCACATGGGTGGGCAAGCCAAGCTTGTGCTGGACGATCGCGGCAGTGTGCGGCAACCCTTCGGCGTCGCCGTTCTGGGTGACCACGATGAGCACATCGATCGACTCCGGGGACAACGAAGGATTGGCAGCGAACAGGACCTTGGCGGCCTCTACACACAAGTCCGAGGTCTCCTGACCTGCCTCCTTGCGCGGCAGAAAGGTCGAACCGATCTTGCCCAGAATGAAGTCCTGATCCTTGCCGAATTTCGCACCCTGGGCGTAATTGTTCAGACCCTCGACAGGTACGTAACTCGCGATACTTTTGATGCCAATCATTGTGGCTTCCCGATAGATATGCGGATTTTCACGGGCCTCACTCCCCTGCAGGCAAGGGATCTCACGCAGCGCCGCTCCAGGCCACCTGCACCGCCCGCTGATTCATTAGCTTAGAGATGCACGTTTCGACTGCCAAGTCACGGCATTGTACGCGAACCAGGGCGATGCTTGTGCACAGCACTTCACGGTCACGTGAGGACGGCCAGGTCGGGAAGGCCCGACCGCCCTGCAAAACCACTCAGCCCGCCAGCCAGGCCGCGCGCCACAGCGCCAGGCGCTCGCCCTCGAGCAGCCAGTCGCGCCGCACCCTGGCCTGCAGCACCTCGCCCAGGCTGGCGGAAGCCTGCGGGTCGCCCAGGTGCAGGCGGATCGCGGCCAGCCAGTCGGCCGTGGTGTTGGCCACGCGGGTCAGCGGCAGCACATCGACACCGGCAAAGCCCGGCACATTGCTGCAGATGATCGGGTAGCCACAGGCGGCGTACTCCAGCAACCCCGGGTTGCCCGAGCAGGCATTGAGCAGGCTCTGGGCCATGGGCGCCAGCGCCAGGTCCAGGTTGAGCGCGGCCAGCGCTGCGGCCTGCCGTTCGGGGGCGACGGCGGCGTGTACCTCCTTCATGTAGGGGCGCAGGGCCTCGGGGCAGTCGCCCAGCGCCACCCACTCCACCTCCGCGGCCAGCGTCCTGACCACATCGACCAGCAGGTCGGCATCCACCGCCCCGGCCCAGCCGACACGGGGCTTGCTGCCCATGCCACGCTTGCCCTGGAGATTGCGCCACCATCGGCCCGGCAAGCTGGCCTCCAGCACACGAATATCGTCGTGCTGGCCTGCCAGCACCTCGGCCAGCGCGGGCGCAGGCACGATGATGCGATCGGCGAGGATCACCGCGCTCTGCAAGCGCTGGCTGATTTCGTCGGCGCCAAACCCGGCATGCGCGCCCTGCAAGCGCATCTGCGGCAGATAGCCGTCCACGTCGAGCACCTTGAACGCCCGCGAGAACGCCCGCAGGCGCCGCATGGCCAGCAGTTGCGCGTCATCGAGCGGGCGCTGCAGCAGCACGGTGTCCGGTGCGTAGCGCTCCAGCTCCACGGCAGACAGCAGGTGCGGCGTGACCAGCCCGTCCACCCACCCCGCCTCGCGCAGCGCCTTGAACGGCTCGACGATGCGCTGCTGGCCGGCGCCCTGCAGGTCGGCCGGGTGAGCCAGCAACATGGGCAGCGGGTGCCAGCTTTTCAGCGGGTTCCACACCAGCGAGTTGCTCGCCCGGACAAAGCCACCCGGCACCTGCAACGACAGGTTGGCGTTGTATGCCGGATCGCGGGCCAGGCGTGGCAGCCAACGGGCCAGCAGAGCGTCCTCCTGCTCCGTGGTCGCCGCGTCGCGCTCGCAAGCGTCCATCAGCAATTGCACATGGGGCGTCCAGACGTTCAGGTAACCGGCCTCCTGCAGCTTCAGGCACAGGTCGACATCCACCCAGCGGGCCAGCAGCGGATCTTCGGCAAAGCCGCCGGCCTCGAGGAACAGCGCCCGGCGCAGCATCAGGCATTCGCCACTGAGCGCCGAACAGTCCTGATCGACCTGCAGCCGCCCCATGTAACCGGCCTGCTGATGATCGACCCCGTCGAATGCCGAGCCCACCAGGCCGGTGAGCCCCAGCACCAGGCCGGCATGCCGGACCTTACCGTCGGCCGCCAGCAGCTTGGCCCCCACCGCGCCCACCTCGGGCCGCTGGGCGTGATTGAGCAATTGCTGCAGCCAGTCGCGCGCGAGGATCCCCGCACGCGCATCCAGCCACAGCAGGAAATCGCCACGGGCCTGCTGCGCCGCGTGATTGCACATGGCAACCCGCGACTGGCCGGCAGCATAGTGCAGAACCTGAATCTGCTCACCGCCGATCTGCTCGACCATCGCCAGCCATTCACGGGCAGCCTCGTCCAGGGCAGACGGCGCCAGCAACAGCACTTCGAAGCCGCCAGCCAGCGCCGTGTTCTCCAGCAAGGTTTCGATGCAGCGCTGGAAGTGGCCGACGCTGCCTTCCAGGGCGATCAGGATACTCACCGAGGCGGCCTGGGCATGCCCGTAATCAAGACGATAACGGCCCGGCAACGACGCCAGCACCGCGACCTGCCCCTGTGTATAACCGCGGGCCTGCAGGTGGCGTTCCAGCACCGCGCGCTCGTGGGCGCAATCACGCAACGGCAGGGCCTCGCCGATCAGCAACGGCTCGGCGACATGCCCCACGCAGCCCAGGCCTTGCTGTTCGACCAGGCGCAGCTGGTACTCCAGCTCGAAGGCCCGAGCGCAGTCGAGGGCGAAGCCGCCCCGTTGCAACAAGGCCTGGCGCTGGTACAACCAGTGCCGCGACAGGCTCGCCGGGAAACTCAGCAGCAGGTCGAGGTTGAAATCCGGTCGCAGTGCGATGTCGGTGCTGCCATTGGTCGCGCGCATCGCTTCATCCGCCATGTACGCTAGGCAACCGGCCTCGGCACCGACAAGCTCGAGTGCCGCGATCAGCAGGCCCGAGGCCGTGAATTCGACGCCCGCCTCCACGATCAGGAACCAGTCGCACCGGCTGTGCTGCAGCGCAGTATTGATGGCTTCAGCTTGCCGCTCCCGGGCACAGGGCACATGCCGTACCTGCGGGTCGGCCAACGACTGGTTGCCAAGCACGCTGACCTCAAGGTGCGGGTACAGGCAGCGCTGCGTACCCAGGCTGGCCAGGGTGGCGGCCAGGCGCTGGCGATCATCACCGTCATCCAGCACAAGCACACCGATGACCGGCATCGGCTGGCTGTCGAGGCGCTCGTTGATCAGGCACAGCTGCTGGGCATCCGGGTGGCGCTCGCGCAACCAGGGCAGCACGCCCAGGTTCAGGTCCGCCGCTTCGAGCGCGGCCGCGGCCTGGGTCTTGGCAATGAACGTATCCAGCTGCTGCCAGAACGGCAGCGTTGCCAGCACGTAGCGCTGCAATGCCCCCTCCACCCCTGCCCTGGCGGTGGCCAGCGCGTCCGGCTGGTCAAGCAGGGCAAAGCCGGCGCTGCCAAGGAAGCCGGTTTCGAGAAACGCCTGGTCGACACCACTACCGGGCATGAAGATCACCGGGCAGCCACACAGCACGGCGATCACGCAGGTCATCGACCATTCGTAGCTGTACATCACCTCGGCCGAGCGCAGCACCTGGGCCAGTTCATGAAGCGGCAGCGCATTGGCGATGCGCAGCAGCTGGATACCCTCGGGCAACAGCGAGTAGTCGATCTGCTCCAGGGGATGACGGTTGTGATACAGGTAGCAACCCCTGCGTGGCGTGCCCGCCGGCGGCGCCTTGAACAGGTCGATGTCGAGCACCGGCAGGCCCAGCAGGTCGGGGTTGGCGTGGCCGCGTTTTTCAGCCAGCGCCGGGCCGTAGTAGAACAGCAGGTCGGTGGGCGCGGCCTCCATCGACTTGCCGTTGATCAGCCCTTCGAAGTTAAGCAAAAAGCGCGAAACCACCCTGCGCCCCAGCGGGTTGCCGACCACCACCTCCGGATACACGGCGATGGCCACCTTGCCCTGTTGCTGATGCCGCTGCTCGGTGGCGGCGTCGAGCAGCGGCGTCTTCAGGTTGGGGTTGACCACCTTGGGCCCGCACAGGTACGCCTCGCGCCCGTTCAGGTTGAGCACGTGACACAGGTAGTGCAGCGACACGATGCCCGAGGAGGTGTCCCGGTAGTCGGGCGCCATGATGTAGTAAGGGTGTTCGGGCTTGGCGAACATCAGGGTGTGTCGAAACAACGCCTGCTCAAGGACCTGCGCGTCGACCTGCGAGGCATGCGACATGGTGAAACTCCAATCTCTGATTAGGGGCGTGCTGCTGTCAGCGCGAGGCGCTCGAAGGCTTGTCCTGGAAAAAGCGCGCGATGCACGCACACACATGCGCCACCTGGCGGCTACGCATGTCGGAAAACAACGGCAGGCGCAACAGGCGCTGCGAGACATCCGTGGTGATCGGCAACTGGCCGCTGCTGCGCGCATAACGCAGGCCGGCTGGCGAGTCATGCAATGGCACATAGTGGAACACCGCATTCACCCCATGCTCGCGCAGAAACGCGATCAACGCCGTGCGCTCTTCGACACTGCGCACCAGCAGGTAGAAGATGTGCGCGTTGGCCGGCTTGTCGTCCAGGGTACGTGGCAGCTGAAACAGACCATCGGCGGCCAGTGGTCGCAGCAGGCTGAAATACTTCTCGTACAGGGTCCGACGGTGCTTGTTGATGCGCTCGCCATGCTCGAGCTGCGCGTACAAAAATGCGGCCGTCAGCTCGCTGGGCAGGAACGACGAGCCGACATCCACCCAGGTGTACTTGCTCACTTCGCCGCGGCTGAAGGCCTTGCGGTTGGTGCCCTTCTGCCAGATGATCTCGGCCCGCTCGACCAGCCGCGGATCGTTGATCAGCAGGGCACCGCCCTCGCCGCTGATGACGTTCTTGGTTTCGTGAAAGCTCAGGCAGCCCAGGTGCCCGATGGTGCCCAGGGCGCGCTTGCGGTCGCGGGCCAGGATCGCCTGGGCGGCATCCTCGATCAGGAACAGGCCATGCTTTTCGCAGATCTGCGCCAAGACATCCATGTCGCACGGCTGCCCGGCGTAGTGCACTGCCACCACGGCCTTGGTCTTGTCGGTGATGGCCGCCTCGACCAGGCGCTCGTCCAGGTTCAGGGTGTCGTCGCGAATGTCCACGAACACCGGTACCGCACCGCGCAGAACGAAGGCATTGGCCGTGGAGACAAAGGTGAAGGACGGCATGATGACTTCGTCGCCCGGCCCGACGTCGGCCAGGATCGCGGCCATTTCCAGCGCAGCGGTGCACGAATGGGTCAGCAGCGCCTTTTCACAGCCCAGGTTGTTTTCCAGCCAGCCCTGACACAGCGTGGTGAATTCGCCGTCCCCCGCAATGGAGCCGTTCATGACCGCCTGGGCAATGTAGAACAGCTCTTTGCCAACCACGAACGGCTTGTTGAAAGGGATAACCTGTTTGCTCACGGTAACGCCTCCATCGCACGGCCCTGGGGCCGGTACGATCTGTGTAGGTTTTTCAGGCGATCACAACGGCGCACCTGCGGCTTGAAAAGCCCGCCCGCCCTGCGATGGCTGTCAATAAACTGCCGTACCCCGGCATGATCCTGACGCGGCGCTCATGCCTGAGCGGGTCGGGCACAAAAAAGCCGGGTACGAAACCCGGCTTTTGCAAAACCCGCGCCATCAGCCCAGGTCGGCGAGCCACTCCAGCACCGGCGAACCACCGGCAGCGACCGAGCGCGACACATCGACACCAAACCGGCCGTCGATGATCACCCGGCTGCTGAACGCAGCCGGCCAACGGCCTTCCAGCGCCTGGCAGGCCTGGGCATCCGGCATCGGCACCTGGTCGCTGAGCAACTGCGCCTGTGGCGCCCAGATCACCAGCAGGCCGGCATCGGCTGCCTTCAGGCACAGCTCGATGTCGGCACCGCCCTCGGCAGACAGGCCATCGCACTGCTCGAACAGTGCCTTGCGTACCATCAGGCAGTCAGCCGACACCGCCGCACAACTGCGGACCACGCCCGACCACAGCGACGCCTTGCTGTCGCGCGTCGACACCCCCAGCCAGGGCGACTGCACCTGGGCGCCGGCAAGCAGTTCGTAACCGGCATGGCTGATGGCGGCTTCGCGGTCCACCAGACGCGCACCTACCACGCCCACTTCAGGGCGCTGGGCCTGGTTGAGCAGGGCTTCGATCCAGGCCGGCGTCACCACCTGGCAACGGCTGGAGAGCAGCACCAGGTACTCGCCACTGGCGTTGACGGCAGCCAGGTTGATGAGCTGCGAGGCTGACTGCACGTGTTCGCCGGCCAGCAGCTTGACCCGCCCGCCAAACCCTTGCAGCGCAGCGACCGTGAGGTCTGCCAGGGTGTCGCGGCAGGCCACCAGCACTTCGTAGCGCGGGTAGCGGGTACGTTGCAGCACACTGACCACGCAGGCCTTGAGTTGCTCGAGGTCATCGTCGGCCGCGATCAGGATGCTCACCAGTGGCGTGGACTGATGGCGGAAGTCGATCTGCAACTGCCCCTCGCCTGCGTCATTGACCTGGCCACGGTAGCCCAGCGCCGCCAGGTGACGGTTGAGCGTGGACAGCGCGTCCTGGGCCATGCCCTCACGCCCGCCCCGACCGATCACCAGGTACTCGTCCATGTGTGCCAGGCAGTTCAGGCCGTTGTGCTCGACCAGACGCAGCAGCAGGTCGAACTCCACCGCCTGCGGGTAGGTTTCGCTGTAGCCGCCCAGCTCGACCACTGCCTCGCGACGTACCAGCCAGTGCTGCGACATCAGGTCGGGACGGCTGCGCAGCAGGTCCAGGTTGCCACCCTGGCGCACCACGCTGACCAGACGCCCGTCGGAGTCGCGCTGCACTTCGTTGGCGCAGATGGCCAGGCAGCCCGGGGCTGACGCCAGCTCCACCTGCAGGCGCAGCAAGCCGCCCACGGTCAGCAGGTCGCCGGCCTGCAGCAGCAACAGCCATTCACTTGGTACCTGACGCGCCACCTGGTTCAGGTGGGAGACGAAATTGCCCGGCGTCACTTGGATGAAATGCAGGGTATCGCGGGGCGTGGTCACCACCGGCGGCTTGCCGGCCTTGAGCACGACCAGCTTGAAGTCGCGCAGGCCACTGGCCAACAGGCTGTCGAAGGTGTTCTGCAGTGCGCCGTTGTCGTCTTCCAGGTCGACAACCACGAAGGCGATCTGCGCAGCACGCTGCTTGCTCAGGTGGGCGACGATGCGCTGCTGGGTGGCGGCGTCCGGCGTGGCAGCGGCAATCGACTCCTGCACCAGGCCCGAGGCGGTGGCCCTGAGCCACGCGGCCGGGTCGATGCCCGGCAGACCATCCAGGCGTTCCAGCCATGCCTGCAGCTCGCGGGCATCGGCCTGGACGTCCTCATCCACCAGGGTCGCAAGCAGACGGCGGCAAACCTCGGGGGTGAACACCCCCAGGTCCAACGCTTGCCAGTAGCGTGCCCTCAGGGTATCGACGGTGTCGTTGGGGTGCTCGCGCAACAGCTCGAACTGGCTCACCCAGGTACCCTCGACCGCCTGCCGATGGGCCTGTCCCACAGGCCAGGCGTGCAACAGGAACTCCAGACCGGTCAGTACCTCGAACAACGGCGCATTGTAGTAAGGCAGCTCGACAAACTGGCGCGGCTCGAACCTGCGCTCGGGCGCTGCATTCATGCCGCTCCAGGTGGAGGTGAACAGCAGATCGGTAGCAACACCACCCTGGGTGGCGCCAACGAACCGGTCGATGACGGTGAAGCCCTCATCGTCGGCGCATAGCCGAAGGTGGTCGGCGTCCCACTGGCGCAGCACGCGCACCGCACGCACTCGCTGCTCTTCGCGTTCGACCTGGCTCAGCCGGCTTTCGGCGTACTGCACCAGCGCATCGGTCTGGTCCAGCCGCTTGAGCGCGCCCTGGCCGAGCATCGAGTACGACACCACCACCAGCCAGGTATCGAAATCGAGCCCGGCGGGCAAGGTCGCCAGCACAGCCTGCAGCGTCGGTCCTCGCACGAGCGCACGCCAGGCCGACTGTCCGCTGGCGGCATACTGCTCGATGGCAACACGTGCGTTTTCGCCAACGGTGGCATCAAGTGCATCGCCGATCTTGTGGTAGGCCACCTGCTTGCTGCCGGGGGCGTGGCCCAGCACGTAGCCCTGGGCCAACTGGCACTGCGGGTGCGCATGAAGATGCTCTGCCGCAGCCTCCAGGGCCTGAACACGGACAAAGTCGGTATCCAGCGCCAGGCTCACGAACGGCGTTGCAAGCTGCGAAAGCAGCGCCTGCAGCCCCTGGGTGCAGGCATCGCCAGTCAGGTTCGACGAGGCGTGCTCGACCACTGCACAGGCGAGACCCTGCGTCTTGTAGTAATGCAGTGCGCGCTCGCGATAGCCCTGCTCTTCATGCCCCAGCAGCACGACCGTAACGTCTTTGCCCAACCCGGTTGCGTTGTCAGTCATAAAGCACCTACCTCTGTTGTTGGATGCCCGGCCAGGCGACTTGCCGGCCGGTGGAGGTCAATCGGCCAACCAGCCGTTGGCCCATTGCTGCAGATTGTGTGTATTGAGTACGTAGTCACGCAGTACCGCTTCGCGTAGCGCATCGCCCTGGCGATAACTGGCCTGCGGATCTGCCAGGTGCATGCGGATCGCGTCCAGCCACTGCTCGGTGGTGTTACTGGCGACCCGCGTACAGGGCAGGTAACCACCGTAGGCCTTGGTCTGGGTGCAGATCACCGGGAAACCGCAAGCACCGTATTCCAGCAGGCGCAGGTTGCTCTTGCAGTCGTTGAACAGATTCTGCTCGAGCGGTGCCAGCGCCAGATCGAGGTTCAGGCCCGCCAGCTTCTGCGGGTACAGGTGCAGCGGCACGCCGGCATGAAACTCCTTGATGTAGGGACGCAGCAGCGGCGGGCACATGCCGAAGAACACCCAGTCGACCTCATTGGCCAAGGTCTTGACCACCTCGGCCAGCAGTTCGAGGTCGCCGCGGTGACTGGTGCCGCCCGCCCAGCCGACACGCGGACGCGCCGACGTCTGGCGGCGCCCCTTCAGGCCGCCCCACAACGAGCGCGAGAGCATGTTGGGGACCACGCGAATATCCCGGTGCATGCTCGACAGCGCGTCGGCCAGTGGCTCGGTGGAGACCACCACCCGATCACACAGGGCGATACCGCGGCTGACCATTTCGCGCATGTTGCCGGGCATGTTGCGCCGGTGTTCATTCTTCTCGGGCACATCGATGATGTAGTCATCGATCTCGTAGATGCGCCGAGCCGAAGAAAGTCGCTGGATGCGCGCCATCTCCTCAAGCGAGCCGGTGGTATAGCGGCACTGCAGGATGATCACATCCGGCTTGCAACGCTCAAGCTCCACCATGCTCGGCAGCACATAGTTCAACTGTCCCTGTATCCAGCCGGCCCGTTCCAGCTCCTTGAACGGCTGGCTGACGCGATAGTGTCCGACCGCAGTGGTGTTGATTGGCAAGGCCATGACAAAAGGCAGCACCGGCTGGATGAACGGCACCCACCCCTCGCGCAGGCCCGGCTCCAGGTTGAAACTGGCCATGCGCAAGCTGAGGTTGTGGTTGTACGCCGGGTCATTGGCCACGCGCGGCAGCCAGCGCTCGTAGAAGCTGTCCTTGTGCTGCTCGTCCAGGGCCACCGTCTGCGAGGTGGCCTTGGCAACCACCGCAAAGGGAGTCCAGACGATCAGATAGCCATGGTCGCGCATACGCAGGCAAAGGTCGGCATCACTCAAGCCGGTCGAAAAGGTTTCGCCGTCCAGACCGCCAAGCTGGTCGAACAGCTCGCGACGTACCATCAGGCAGACGCCACTCACGGCGCTGTAGTTCTGCACGCAAGCCAACCGATTCATGTAGCCATTGGCGTCTGCGGGCTGGCCGAAAAACGGACTGCTGGCAAGGCCGTGCAGCCCCAGCACCAGGCCTGCTCCGGTCACGTTGCCAGTCTGGTTGCACAATTTTGGCCCGACGATGCCGACCTCTGGGCGCTGGGCCTGACCTACCAGTTCATCAAGCCATTGCGCGTCGAAAAACACGCAGTCCGAATCGAGCAACAGCAGGTAGCTGCCACGTGCCTGCAGGCTGGCCTGGTTGTAAAGCGCCGGGCCATTCGCCGAGGCTACCGGCACAATGCGCAACTGCTCGCTGCCAAGCCCCTGCATTGCAGCAAGCCAGCCTTGTACTGGCATCGACTCACGACCACTGACAGCAATCAGGATCTCGTAGTTGCGGTAGGCGGTGTGCTCGAAAATCGACTCGACGCAGCGCGTCAGTGCCTTTACGTCATCGCCTGCGGCAACGATGATCGACACCGCCGGCGTATCGGCATGTCGATACTGCACGTGGGCAAACATCGAACCTTCGGCGCTGACCACCTCGGCCTCGACGCCCAGGCGTGCCAGATGCGCACGCAGCACCCTGGGTGCCTGTACGGCACAGGCCGCTTCCCGCTGCCAGGCCTCATAGCCGTAGCGACATTGCACCAGCAGCTCGGCGACATGCCCCACCGCGCCCAACCCCTGACTCTCGACCAGTTTCCAGAGCATGTCGTGGGGGGCCAACGACTCGAACTGCGGGTCGAAACCGCCCTGCTCACGCACCCGGGCGGTATCGAAGGCCAGCAGCCTGCCTACGTAGGGAACACTGCGCATCAGGTCCAGGTTGAAGTCCGGCTTGAAGATCGGCTGGCTGGGCTGCAGGTTGTCGTGGGTGCCTTCATCGGTGTACAGGCACGCGCAGTCGGGTTGCAGTGCCATGCGCTCGGCCATGATGACCAACGCATGCGGGTGCAGGCAGTCGCCTGCACGCAGCAGGAATACCCAGTCACCCGCCCCATCGCGGGTCACGCAGTCATTGAGCTGCTCGATGGCGTGGCCCTGGGCGTGCACCTGCACGAACTTGGGGTTCAAAGGTTGCAGCGCTGCCGGGCCCAGCACGCAAATGGCCGCAGCGGCATAGGACTGTTGCTCGAGGCTGTCCAGCGTGGCCTTGAGTGCCACGCCATCGTCTTGGGCAGCGAGCACCAGCACGTCGATGCGCGGGCGACGCGGCCATTGCGCAATGCGCTTGGGCAGCAGGTCAAGCTGCGCCGCCGACAATACCCGACACCCCAGCCACTCGCCGTACAGCTCGGTGAAGCTCAGGCTGCTGGTGCCGACCTGTTGCTGAAAACTGGCGACCTGGCGCGCATACAGGCGCGTCAGCTCGAACTCTTCCCAGGCCTTGTCTGCGCCGGCGGTGTAGAGCTCCAGTGGAATGTGCCGCACCCAACCGCTGGCCGGCGCCGGTTCACTGGTGCGCGAGGCGAGCATCTGGCGCAACCACTCGCTTTCGGTAGCGAAAGCCAGGGTCATGCTGGGGTGATGGCTCAAGCGCCCAGGGTGAACGCGCTCCAGGCTGAGCATGGTGTTCAGGTAGGCCAGGTGGCCACGGCGCAGCAGGCAGATGAACAGCGCCTCGACCAGACGCGCGCGAAAGCCCTCGCCGTCCTGCACCAGTTGCGGCAGCAATGCCTGAACCTGGGCACGGCGCAACAGGGCATGGCTTATACCACCGAACAGGTTCGGCAGGCTGCTCTCCAGCGCTTCCAGCAAATCGCCGCCGTTGATCACCGCACTACTGGGGGAAATCATGCAATTGGCCGGGCGCATGGGCAGCAGCGTCTCGTCCGCCGCGCAGATCAGCCGATGGTGAACCAGCACATTCACATCCGGGCAGTCGAGCATCACCTGCACCGACTGAGCGATGCAGTCACTCACCAGCCAGTCGTCATCGCAGAGAAACTTGATGAATTCACCCTGCGCCTGCTCCAGGCACATCAGCACATTGCGCGAAAAGCCCAGCGTCGACGGGTTGCGCACATACCGCAGCGCGCACGTGGCCTGGCCTGCCCACAGGTCGAAAATCGCCTTGATCTCGTCACCCTGGCTGTCGTCGCACACGACCACTTCCACATTGGCATAACGCTGGGTAATGGCACTGTGCAGGGCGCGGCTGAAAAATTCGGGGTTGAACGCGGGGATGGCGATGCTGACGAGCGGCAGTTCGTTCATTGAGATAGACCTGGAGAAAACCCCGGGGGCGACTGAGCGCCCCCGGGTGGGTACTGCAGAAAAGGGTCAATCAGAGCCGGTTGAACAGCCCGAGCGCGGCCAGCTTGCTGAAGGCCAGTTGCGAGGCTTGCAGCATGTTCTGCTGAAGCGTGAGACGGATCATCGTCTCGGCAGGGTCGGCGTTGCGGATCGAGTTCTGCGTGATGGTGTTGGCCGACTGCAAGGCTTCGTTGGTTTCTGCCTGCACATCCAGTGCCGCACCGCGTCCACCGATGGAGCTGATGGATTCGGCGATCTTGTCCGCTGCGCTGGCCAGGTTGGAGATAGCCGAGTCCATCGACGCGAGGAAGTTGCGGCGGGCTGTCGGATCGTTGTCGACAGGTGTCAGCAGCGCGGTACGCAACTGATGGATGGTGTCGAGCACGTTCTGGTTCTGGTGGTTGTTGACCTGCACCGAGTACTGGTCGCCATCTTTCGGAGTACCAGTGAAGGTGAAGTCGACGCCGGCCACACGGGTCGGGCTGACGGTGGTATCACCGCTGCCCACAGGACGGCTGTCGGCAGTCATCGGCTGCGCATAGACATCGAACGTGGTGTCGCTGGTGAACTTGACGATCGCACCGCCACCGGGGAACGCAGCGTCGTATTTTGCCTTGTCCGCGATCGACAGGCCGCTGAGCTGGCCGTCGGGCGACACGTTGCCGGGGCTGCGGGTGCCGGTGATTTCGTCGGGCTTGGAAGCGAGGGTGAACTCGTGCCCGCGCACCGCGTCGTCAGCGGCGGTGGGGTCGGTCAATTCGTCGCCCTGCAGGCCGACTTCCATGCGGATGTCGACGCCGCGGAAATTGATGGTGGTGTTGCCGCCCTTCGGGTTGAAGACCCCGCCATTGGTGGCTTCCAGGGTACGGTCGACGTTGTTGACGTCGGTGATCTTGAATTCGGTGGCGCTGACGAACTCGATCTTGTACGGCTCGCCGCTGCGGAACAGGTCGTTGTAGGTCGAGCTGCCGGAGACCTGGCCATTGGACAGGTTGACACGCACGTCGGCCGGGTTGGCAGGCGCGGTCATGGTGGTCTGGCTGCGGCTGGTGTTTAGCGCCTTCTGGAACACGTCGTAGCCGGTCTCGTTGGTGGCCACGCTGAGCATGTCACCGACCTGCAGGTTGGTGGTGCTCTGGTCGCCCTTGTACGAGTAGGTGCCATCGGCATTGCGTTCGAACGGCTGGGTGTCACCACGCGAACCCGAGAAGATGTACTTGCCGTTCTCGTCGCGGCTGTTCATCAGACTGAACAGTTGCTCTTCGAGCTGCGACAACTCCTGCTCGTTGGCCTTGCGATCGTTGTCGGTCATGTTGCCGCTGCCGGCGCCGATCGCCAGCTCCTTCACCCGCGACAGCACATTGGTGATGCTGTTGAGGGTGGCCTCGGAGGTGCCCAGGCTGGAGCGTGCACTGGAGATGTTGCCACTGTACTGGGTGATCAGGTTGTTCTGCTGTTCCAGTTGCAGCAGGCGCGCGGCACCGACCGGGTCGTCCGCGGCGGTACGTACGCGCAACTGGTCACTGGCCTGCTGCTGGGACTCCACGGCCTTGGCGAAGTTAGCCTGATAGTTGGAGGTGCTGGTCTGGTAGAACTGGGCGGTGGAAATGCGCACGATCTACGACTCCTTAAAGGCTGTTGATCAGCGTGGAGAAAATTTCCTGCGCGATCTTGATGATCTGCGAGGAGGCCGTGTAGTACTGCTGGAACTTGATCAGGTTGCCGGTTTCTTCGTCCAGGTCGACGCCGGACACCGAAGCGCTGGCGGCTACCGCAGACTTCTGCAGGGCCCCGGTGGCCTCGGTATCGAGCTTGGCCTGGGCCGCCTTGCCGCCGACGTTCTCCACCAGCTTGCCGTAGGCATCGGTCAGGCTGATGCCCTTGCCGTTGGGGCCGACGTCGACGGTGGCCTTGGTCTGCAGATCGATCACCGCCTGGCCGTTGCGGTTGTCGGCCGAGCCGGCACCGGTCATGCCCACCGTGTAGTTGTCGCCCTGCTTGGGCGAACCGGCCACGGTCATTTCAAAGGTGATGTTCTTTTGTGGCGTACCCACCGGGTTGCCGCTGGCATCGACCATCGGCACGTTGATCTGCAGCTTGTTTTCCTGGCCCGGAATGATAGTACCGCTGCCGATTTCATCGCCCTGGGCGTTGTGGATCTTGTAGGTCTGCGGGTTGGTGCTTTCATCACCGAACACCAGCTTGACCGGCGTCGAGTACTTCAGGCCGTTCTGCAGCTCGATGCGCTGGGCCGAGTCGTAGATGTCGATCATCGAAGTCAGGTTGGGCTGACCGATGATGCCGGTACCCTGGTTGCCTGCACCGCTGGTGCCGGTCAGCGGCGCCGCCAGCGCGATGCGCTTGGGGTCGGTGAGCACGGTGTCGAGGCTGCCCGCGGCGCCGCGGGTCGGGGTGATCTTGAACGAGTCGCCCTTGCTGGGCAGGCCACCGTTCATTTCCAGGGTGAAGCCGTCGATCACCGGCGGTGGGGTCTCGTCCAGCTTGTAGGAGCCCACTGCAGTGCCACCCGGGAGCCGGGTGACGGTGTAGTTGTTGTCGTCGGTAAAGGTCACCTGGTAGTCGCTGGTGGTCAGCTTGCCGGTGTCCTTGATGTTGACGTTAAGGCTGCCGGTGGCGGCGTTGTTGCCCGCCTTGGCGATGCTGCGCTGAGCCATCATGGTGGCGTTGTTGATATCGTTGAACAGGGTCGCGCCGAAGTCACCGTTCTTGTCGATACCTTGCGCCAGCTGGCTGTTGATCCGGTCGGCCACCACCAGGGCCACACGGCCGAGTTCGTTGAGCGCCGGTTCCAGCACGTCATTGCGGTAGGTGATCAGGCCGCCGATCTCGCCACCGCTGACGCTGTTGGTGATATCGATCTTGGTGGTGCCGCGGTTGAGCACCAGGTTGGAACGGGTCGGGTCGGTCGGGCTGTTCACCGTCTCGAGGGTGTTGGTGGTCTTGCCGAGCACCAGCGACTGGCCGTTCTTGAGGTACACGTCGAGGTTGCCCTCGCGCTCGACCACATCCACGCCCACCAGGTTGCTGAGCTGGCGCACCGCTTCGTTGCGCTTGTCGAGCAGGTCGTTGGGGCTGCCCTGCAATGACGACACGCGGGAGATCTGGTCGTTGTAGTTGGCAATGGTGGCCGTCAGGTTGTTGACCTGGGTGGCCATCGACGACAGGTTGCCGTTGATGTTGGTGTTCTGCTGGTTGAGCTGCGCGGCGATGGTGTTGAAGCGCTTGCTCAGTGCCTGGGCGCTGGTCAGCAGCAACTGGCGCGAGGCGTCTTCGGTCGGCTTGGCGCCAGCGCTCTGCAGGGCGGTGAAGAAGCTCTGCAGGGCGCCAGTGATACCGGTGTCCTTGTCCGACAGCAGCTTGTCGGTGGGGCTGACCTGATCGAGAAAGGCGTTGGCCTCGCTGCTCAGCGAGTTGGTGGTACGCAGCTGGTTTTCCAGGAAGTTGTTGTACACGCGGCGCACATCGGCCAGCGTGGTGCCGGTGCCGATGAACACCTGGCCTTCGCGGATCGAACTCTTGGAGTTTTGAATGTTCTGCTGGCGCGAGTAACCAGCGGTATCGACGTTAGCGATGTTGTTACCCGTGGTGTGCATGCCCGATTGGGCAGCGCTGGCACCGGATAAGCCGATATTGATCAAACTCGCCATAATTCAAACCTTATAGTTTCGTTGTAGTAGCGACAGCTGCGTAGCTCTCGTACGACTTCATCTGTTTTGCGATCTGCGAGATCTTGCTGGCGTAGTCCGGATCGGTTGCATACCCGGCCTTCTGCAGCTCTCGCACAAACTGTTCAGGCTTATCGGCCGCATTTACCGCATCTTTATAGCGAGCATTGTTTTGCAACAGGCTCACCAGGTCGTGGAAGCTGTCCTGGTAGGAGTCATAGGAACGGAACGCAGCGGTTTCCTTAACGAACTGCCCGTCACGGAACTCGCTGGTGATCGCACGTGCCTGATCGCCTTTCCAGTTGCCGGTGGCCTTGATGCCGAACAGGTTGTGGCTGCTGCTGCCATCGGCCTGGCGCATCACCGATTTGCCCCAGCCGGTTTCCAGGGCGGCCTGTGCCACCAGGTACCGCGGGTCGATGCCGATACGCTTGGCGGCCTGCTCGGCCATCGGCAGCATGGTGGTAACGAACTCGTCGCTGGAATCGAACGCGCGCTTGGCCGGGGCCAGTGGCGGCTGCGCCACGGCACGTCCGTAGATACGCATCGAGCCCGGCGCGGCAAAAGTCTGGGCCGGGGCCCAGTCGCCCTTGACCAGCGCATCGGTCATGGCCGTGGTGCGCTGCGGCAACGCGGCAGTATTGGTGGTGGCTGGCGTTCCATCTGCCGACGGCACGATACCGGCCAGCAGGCGATCGGTGAGCTTGCCGGGCAATGCCAGGCGCCGCGAATTGAGCGCCGCCATGTCGTTGCGGTGGCTGGTGCTGGCGGCATCACGCAGTGGCTCGGCCACCTTGGTCGCCCACAGGCTGCGCTGCTGCAGATCGACCCGCGGGAACGGGCTGCTGGCCGCCGCTGCAGCGTTGGTGGCCTTCTGCTTGGACAGCTGGCGCATCAGCACATCCTGCAGGCCGATGCCGCCGCCCTCGCGGGACATGCTCACCGCCAGCTGCTGGTCGTACATCTGCTGGTACTGCTTGGTGGTTTCGGTATTGAGCGGGTTGTCCTTGGCCAGCACATCGCTGGCCGAGCGCATCGACTTGAGCATCTCGTTGAGGAACAGCGACTCGAATTCCTGGGCGACCTTGCGCAGGTTGGCGTCGCTGTCGCGATCACCCACCTTGAGCGAGTTGAGGCGGTTGAGGTCGGTGTAGGCACCACTGTCGGCGGCACTGATGCCGCTTTTAGGCATATCCATGACCAGCCCCTCAGATCACGATCAGGTCGGCTTGCAGCGCGCCGGCCTGTTTGAGGGCTTCGAGAATCGCCATCAGGTCACCGGGGGCCGCGCCCACCTGGTTGACCGCACGCACGATCTCGTCGAGCGTAGTGCCCGGCCCGAACTTGAACATCGGCTTGGCTTCCTGCTCGGCGTTGACCCGCGAGCGCGGCACCACTGCCGTCTCGCCATTGGAGAACGGGCCGGGCTGGCTGACGATCGGGTCTTCGGTGATGGTCACGGTCAGGCTGCCGTGGGTGACCGCCGCTGGCGATACCTTGACGTTCTGGCCGATCACGATGGTACCGGTACGCGAGTTGATGATGACCTTGGCCACTGCCTGGCCGGGGTCGATCTCGAGATTCTCCAGGATCGACAGGTAGTCGACGCGCTGGCTCGGGTCCAGGGGCGCGGTGACGCGCACCGAGCCACCATCCAGCGCCTGGGCCACACCCGGGCCGAGCAGTTCGTTGACCTTGTCGACGATACGCTTGGCGGTGGTGAAGTCGGGGCGATTGAGGTTCAGGGTCAGGCTGTTGCCCTGGTTGAAGCCGCTCGGCACCGAGCGCTCTACCGATGCACCGCCCGGAATACGCCCGGCCGATGGCACGTTGACGGTGATCTTGGAACCATCACGGCCCTCGGCATCGAAGCCGCCCACCACCAGGTTGCCCTGGGCAATGGCGTAGACGTTGCCGTCGATACCCTTGAGCGGGGTCATCAGCAGGCTGCCGCCGCGCAGGCTCTTGGAGTTGCCGATGGACGACACGGTGATGTCCACCACCTGGCCCGGCTTGGCGAACGCCGGCAGGTCGGCGTGCACCGACACTGCCGCGACGTTTTTCAGTTGCACGTTGCCCGAGCCCGGCGGCACCTTGATACCGAACTGCGAGAGCATGTTGTTGAAGGTCTGCAGGGTGAACGGGGTCTGGGTAGTCTGGTCACCCGTGCCGTTGAGCCCCACCACCAGGCCGTAGCCGATCAACTGGTTGGTACGCACGCCGGAAATGCTGGCGATGTCCTTGAGGCGCTCGGCATGTACGCCGAACGCGGTGGACAACAGGACAGTCGCGGCAATCAGCTGCTTGATGTTGAACATGATCATCCGAACCTAGAAAGGCCAAAGCGGGCTGATGAAGAAGCGGTCCAGCCAACCGGGCTGGCTGGCAGCGGCAAACGAGCCGGTGCCCGAATAGGTGATGCGCGCATCGGCGACCCGGGTCGACGGCACGGTGTTGTCGGTGGCGATGTCGTCGGCGCGTACCATGCCGGCAATACGCACCAGCTCGTCGCCGGTGTTGAGGGTCATCCACTTCTCGCCGCGTACCGCGATGATGCCGTTGGGCAGCACGTCGGCCACGGTGACGGTGATCGAACCGGTCAGGGTATTGCCCTGGGCCGCCTTGCTGTCGCCCTTGGTGGCGCGGTCGCCGCTGTAGCCGGCGCTGAGGCTCAGGTCACCGTCGCCAAACGGATTGTTGGTGTTGACCCCGGCACCGAACAGCGAGGTCAGGCCAAGCTCGGCCTTGCTGTTCTTGGCGATCTGCGAGTTGGCGTTCTTGCTCGCCTGGGTACGCTCGTTGAGCGTGATGGTGATGATGTCGCCCACCCGGAACGCCTTGCGGTCGCTGTACAGGTTCTGCTCGAAACCGGCCTGGTAGATGGAGCCGTTGTTGGCCGCTGCAGGCAGGGGTGTACGCGGCAACACAGGCGCGTAGTACGGGTCGTTGGGCTTTGGCGTCGGCGCGACGCAACCGGCCAGCAACACCACCCCACCCAGGGCGAATACGGACAACAAACGGCTCATGACTCTGACCTCACGGTGTAACAGGCGCCGCATCAGCGCCCCTGGGGCTTCACTTACAGGTTCTGGGTAACGAACGAGAGCATCTGGTCGGCGGTGGAAATCACCTTGGAGTTCATCTCGTAGGCACGTTGGGTGGTGATCATGTTGACCAGCTCTTCCACGGTGCTGACGTTGGAGTTTTCCAGGGTCTGCTGCAGGGTGGTACCGAAGCCGTTCAGGCCCGGCGTGCCGATCTGCGGCGCACCGCTGGCGGCGGTTTCCAGGAACAGGTTGTTGCCCATCGCCTGCAGGCCGGCCGGGTTGATGAAGTCGGCGGTCTGGATGTTGCCGATGATCTGCGCGGCCGGGTTGCCGGCGGTGGTGATCGATACGGTGCCGTCCTGGCCCACGGTGAAGGTCTGCGCGTCTGGCGGCACGACCACGGCAGGCTCGAGGGCGAAACCGTTGGCGGTGACCACCTGGCCATCGGAGTTCAGGTGGAAGGTACCGTCACGGCTGTACGAAACGGTGCCGTCTGGCTGCAGTACCTGGAAGAAGCCGCGACCGTTGATGGCCATGTCCAGCGGGTTCTCGGTGGTTTGCAGGCTGCCGGTGCTGAAGTTTTTCTGGGTGCCGACGATGCGCACACCAGTACCCACCTGCAGACCCGATGGCAGCTCGCTGTCCTGGGTCGACTGTGCACCTGGCTGGCGCTTGATCTGGTAGAGCAGGTCCTGGAACTCGGCACGATCACGCTTGAAGCCGGTGGTCGAGACGTTGGCCAGGTTGTTGGAAATGGTGGTCAGGTTGGTGTCCTGGGCGGACAAACCGGTTTTACTGACCCAAAGAGCCGGAAGCATGCTGTTCTCCTCGTGCGCCTGTTTTACGGCGCTACGTCTGTGTAATTAGCCGATTTGCAAAACCCGAGCCATGGCTTCGTCGCCTTCCTTGGCCGTGGTCATCATCTTGACGTGCAGTTCGAATTGACGGGACAGCGCCAGCACCGAGGTCATTTCCTCGACGGCGTTGACGTTGCTGGCTTCCAGGAAACCGGACACCACCTGCACGTTGGCATCGGCATCGGCAGGCTGGCCGCTCTTGGTGTGGATCATGCCGTCCAGGCCCTTGTTGAGGGTCTTGACGTCGGGGTTGACCAGCTTGATGCGATCGACCTCGGCCATCACCCGCGGGCCTTCACCCATGGCGCGAATGCTGATGGTGCCGTCCTGGCCGATCTCGACCTTCTGCTCGGGCGGCACGGCAATCGGGCCACCATTGCCCATCACCGGCATGCCGTTGCCCGCGCGCAGCACGCCCAGGGCATCGATGTTGAGGCTGGCGGTACGCACGTAGGCTTCGCTGCCATCCGGGGCCTGCACGGCGATGAAGCCGTCGCCACCAATGGCGATGTCCAGGTCGCGGCCGGTCTCCTGCATGGCACCGGGGCTGAAATCGGTGGCAGGACGTTCGGTCATGGCATAGGCACGCGCCGGAAAGCTGTCACCAAACACCGGCATCGAGCGCGCCTGCTCCAGGTCGCGCTGAAAGCCGCTGGTGGAAATGTTCGCCAGGTTGTTGGCATGCGCCCGTTGCGCCAGTGCGTTCTGGCTGGCACCGGTCATGGCCACGTAAAGCATCTTGTCCACAGATCATCCTCCGCTGCGCTGGCGAACACTTGCCGTTCACCGCTGCTTTGCCGGTCACTCAAGCAAGTTTCAAACCAACTCTGCAAAACAGGGGTAAAGCCCCGTCAATGCGGGGGCTGGAGCACAGGCCAGCGCCTGCGCGTGCGATGCACCGTCGAAAATACGGCGCCAGCTTGCCGCTAGCGGCAAACCTCAGTTGTCACGGCAAGCGCCATTGTTGAAAGGCCCGGCAAACCGACGCCAGCCCTCGCCCGGCGAAACCTGCGAACAGACGAGCCGGCCATCGGCCTGGCTTTCCCAGCGATACCAGGCGGCCATGTCGGCGCCGACCTGCACAGCCACCACCAGCAAGGCGAAGCCCACGATTGCGAGTGCGCACTTCATTTCTACTGCCTCCGAAACAACGAACCCCTTCCGAGAAAGGGGTTCGTCCATGCTCATTCCATCAGGCGATCATCAGGTCATCTGGATGATGGTCTGCATGATGGTGCTTTCGGTAGAGATGGTCTTGGAGTTCGCCTGGAAGTTGCTCTGCGCCTTGATCAGCTCGACCAGCTCCATGGTCAGGTTGACGTTGGACGCTTCCAGTGCGTTGGACTCGATCGAACCCAGGGTACCGGTCTTCGGCGTGTCGATGCCCGGGATGCCCGAGGCGTAGGTCTCTTTCCAGCGGGTACCACCCAGCTGCTCCAGGCCCTGCTCGTTGGCGAAGCTGGCAATCGCGACCTGGCCGATGGCGCGGGACTGCTGGTTGCTGAAGCTGGCGAACATCACACCGGTGGAGTCGATGCTCAGGCTGGACAGGATGCCGGTGGCATAGCCGTCCTGCGCCTGGGACATGCGGGCAGTGTCGGTGTTGTACGACGTGGTGCTGGTCATGTTCATACGGATGCCGTCGGCATTGCCGGCCGAACCGTTGGATGCCCACTTGTCGGTGGCCTTGTCGTAGGACGCCGGCACCCAGCCTTTCATGGTGAAGTTGTTGTTGACCACGGTGAATTCGGAGCCCGCCGGGTGACCGGTATTGTCGGCAGTCATGGCCTTGACACTGCCATCAGGATTGAAGCTGATGGTGCCGGACAGTGGCTTGGTGCTGGCAGGGTCGAACGGGTTGCGACCATCGACCAGCGTGTAGGTGGTCCACTGGTTGTCACCGGTCTTGCGATAGAACTGCTCCATCGTGTGCTCGTTGCCCTGACTGTCGTAGATCTTGGTCGGGAACGATTTGGTGTAGGTGCTCTCGTCCGAAGGGTCGAACGTCTTGTTGTCCACCAGCACCGGCGGCGTGCTGTCATCCAGTACCTGCAGCGGGATCGACGGCGCCGAGGAGTTCAGGTTGATGCCCTGATCGATCAGCGTGGTGGTCTTTGGCGCCAGCGCGGAGGTGTCGATCTTCAGGTCGGTCAGCACGCCCTTGATGATCTTGCCGTTGACGTCGGCCGCGTAACCTTGCAGACGGATACCGTCCGAGGTCACCACATAGTTGTCCTTGTTGGTCTGGAACGCACCGGAACGGGTGTAGCTCAGCGAGCCGTTGTCGCTCAGGACGAAGTAGCCCTGGCCCTGGATACCCATGTCCAGTACGTTGCCGGTGTTGTTGATGTCACCCTGACCGAACTGCTGGGAGACTGCAGCCAGACGCACCCCGTTGCCGACGGTCTTGCTGCCCACGCCCAGTTTGCTGGCCGAGTACACATCGGCGAACTCGGCGCGCGAGGCCTTGAAGCCGGTGGTCGAAACGTTGGCGATGTTGTTGCCGGTGACAGCCAGTTGCTTGTTGGCTGCATAGAGACCGCTAAGGCCGATATTGAAAGACATCTTTCCACTCCTTGTGCCGCGTTAGCCGGCTCTATATACCGATAGTTTGGACTTTGGACAGCGCAACGCTGCCCAGGCCAGCGAGGTTGAGCATCAGCTCGCCGCCGGTCTGACTGATGGTGACGCTGCTGACGGTGGCCGGCAGCAGGGTGTACATCTCGGCCGACTTGCCATCGACGGTGGTCTTGGCCGTGAAGGTGTAGGTACCCGGATCGACCTTTTCGCCCTTCTCGTTGGTACCGTCCCAGATGAAGTCGGCATTGCCGGCCTTCTGCTCGCCCAGGTCGATGGTCTTGATGGTCTTGCCATCCTTGTCGGTGACAGTGACGGTGCCCGAAGTGATCGACTGCGGGACCACCACCTGGCCAGTGAAGCTCTTGGTGGTGTCGACCACGGCCTTGTCGGCCTGGGTGATCACCGAGCGACCGACCAGCCCGGAGGCCTGCAGCGCCTGCGAGGAACCCATGGCCCCCGTGATGGCGTTGACCGAATCGTTCAGCGAGGTGATGCCTTCGAGGCTGGAGAACTGCGCCAGCTGGGCCACGAACTCGCTGTTGTCCTGCGGGTCGAGCGGGTTCTGGTGCTGCATCTGGGTAACCAGCAGCTGAAGGAACGCGTCCTTGCCCAGGGTCTGGCCGTTGGCGGTCTTGCCGCCCAGGCCGCTTGCCGCGTTCGTATTGCTGGACTTCTTGACGCCGGAATTGGAAATGACGTCGTTCAGGTTTACATCAGCCATAAAAAACGCCCCTTATCACTGACCCAGGGTCAGGACCTTCTGCATCATGGTTTTGGCCGTGTTCATCAGTTCGGCGTTGGTCTGGAACGAGCGGCTGGCGGAGATCATGTCAGCCATTTCCTCGACCACGTTGACGTTCGGGTAGTAGACGTAGCCGTCCTTGTTCGCCGCCGGATGGTTGGGCTGATAGCGTGCCTCGAGGTTGCTCTGGTCTTCGACCACACCCAGTACCTGAACGCCCTGCCCGGCTTCGCCCTGGTCCTGGAACAGCGACTGGCTGACGCCATTCTGGGCCTGCTGGAACGTGGTGGCGAACACCGGGTGGCGGGCACGGTAGGTCTGGTCGATGCTCGAGGAAACGGTCTCGGCGTTGGCGATGTTGGAGGCAACGGTGTTCAGGCGCGTGGTCTGCGCGCTCATGCCGCTACCGGCAATGTTGAAAACGCTGGCAAGGGACATGACTTACTCTCCGCGCAGGGCTGACACCAGCCCTTTGAATTTACTGTTGAGCAGCGTGAAGCTGGCCTGGAAACCCACGGCGTTCTCGGCATAGCTGGATTGCTCGAGCTGCGCGTCAACGGTGTTCTGGTCGATCGAGGGCTGCATGGGCGTGCGGTACTGCAGGGTTTCGTCACCCATCGCCAGGCCTTGGGCCTCGATGTGCCGGGTGTTGGTGCGCTCGAGGGAGAAATGGCCGTTCTTGACCTTGTCGGTCTCGGCCGCCAGCACGGACGAGAAGTCCATGTCGCGCGCCTTGTAGTTGGGGGTGTCGGCGTTGGCGATGTTGTTGGCCAGCACTTCGGCACGCTGGGCGCGAAAGCCCAGTGCCTTTTCGTGAATGCCAAGCGCTTTGTCGAAACTGATGCTCATGTCGGGGAAACCTTTGAAGGTTGACCGTGGGTTCGTTGCCGGTGACAGAGCAAGTCCCGTGCCAAAATACAAAACCCAGCAAAGCCGGGGCTTTGCCGCGTTTGCCAGCCATGGCAATGCCAGAAAAGCGGCAACGGATTTCCGCCAGACACCGGCAAAGCGGCAATGCCTGGCAGCGGCAACCCCACCCTGCGCCCTTTTGGCGTCAAAAATTAATGTCAATTCGCCATCTCTCATCTAAGATCCGTCCCGCTCCGCTGCGTGGCATCTGGCTATCACCGCACAGCCGTCATGCCACGCAGGCAAGCGCCGAATTCAATACGCTGTGTTTAAGGAATAAACCGTGACTCCTGTGATGTTTCGCAAGACCCTGCTCGCCCTGGCAATCACTGCCACCGCCCTGCCTGTCGGCGCCCAAACCATCAAGTTGACCGATGCCGGCTTCATCAGCGAGCACAAGACCTACGAAGGCAACCTCGAATTCACTGGCGCCTACACCGGCAGTGCCGCCGAAGACGCGATCGAATTCAACGGCAACCACGTCAAGGGCGACCTGATTCTCAACACCACGATCAACAGCAGCGGCAACTTTGCCGGCGGCATCGACCTGGACGCCTGGGAAGACGGCAGCAACTGGGCCAGCAACCAGATCGACGGCAACCTGATCAACAAGGGCAGCATCAGCGCCGTGGGCGGCGGCTCCAATGCCCTGATGATCGACCCGGCCACCATCAATGGCAGCGTCATCAACCAGGGCCTGCTCAGCGCCACCGGCGAACCGCTGCTCGACGGCAGCGAAATGGACGTGGCCCGTGCACTGGACTTCACCGGCACGATCAAGGGCGACCTGCTCAATGACACCACTGGCCGCATCATCGCCAAGGGCACCAGCGCCAAGGGCATCAACCTGGAAGGCGGCCGTATCGACGGCAAGCTGATCAACAACGGCCTGATCCAGGTTACCGGCGACGGCGCTACCGCCATCGACGCCACTACCAGCTTCAACGGGCAGAATGTGGACATGGTCGACCTGGCCGGCATCGTCAACAACGGCACCATCATCGCCACCGGCGATGACGCCGAAGGCATCCGTGTGGACGGCGCCAGCTTCACCACCGCCGAGCGCCAGATCGTCAACACCGGCACCATCAAGGCGACCGATGCGGCCATCGTGATCGGCAACTTCGACATCGATGCCTACGATGACAACCGGCTGTACAACAGCTATGCAGGGCTGGAAATCGTCAACAGCGGCACGCTGATCTCCGAAGACGAAGCGGTCGATGCCTCCGAAACCGAGCGCAGCGTGTACCTGACCTTGCTGGACGGCAGCAAGATCACCGGCAACCTGATCGACCTGACCACCGTCGAGGTGTACGGCAAGGTGGACTTCAGCGGCACCGACAGCAGCAGCGACGGTGCCAACATCCGTCTGCGCCAGGGCGGCTGGATGGACGTGGGCAGCGTCAGCCGCAATGCGCCAGCGCACCTGAACTTCGTGCAGCCGCACACCACCATCGACGGCAACCTGTACGTGGCCGGCAACTCGTCGCTGGACTTGAACCTGAGCAGCGCCACCCGTGCCGACACCGCCGTGGTGGCCGTCAGCGGTACTGCCGAGTTCGGCAAGGGCGCACAGATTCGCCTGGCCGCACAGGGCAGCGACTTCAGCGCCCAGGGCAGCACGTACAACCTGTTCCAGGCCGGGCGCATCGATCTGCTGGACGCTTCCGACAATGTCGACGCCAACGGCAAGCTGAACCTGGTGAGCAGCTCGGCCCTGCTCAAGATCGACAGCTACAGCCTGCAGGACAACAAGCTGGTGGCTACCGTCACCGGCAAGGGCGCCGAAGAAGTCACCGACATCCTGGTCGGCCAGGGTGCCTCGGCCAACAGCCAACTGGCCCTGGGCAGCCTGAACCGCGACAGCATCCTGAGCAAACTGAGCGCCAACGACCCGCTGCTGCAAGCTTTCGCCAATGCCGACGAGGCCCAGCTGGCCAAGCTGGCCGAGCAACTGACACCTGAAGTCAACGGCGGCGCCACCCAGGCAGCCACCACCAGCCAGAACCTGGTGAGCAATGTCACCGGCAGCCGTACCAGCAGCCTGCGTGGCGCCTCCTCGGGCGAAGCGTTCAAGGACACCGGCGTGTGGGTGCAGACCCTCTACAGCGATGCCAGCCAGGACCTGCGCGACGGCGTGGCCGGCTACAACGCCTACAGCCGCGGCATCGCGGTGGGTGCCGACGGCAAGCTCAACGACAACCTGACCCTGGGCCTGGCGTACAGCTTCATCAACACCGACGTCAACGGCAAAAGCGGCAACCAGACCAAGGTGGACAGCCACGCCTTCACGCTGTACGGCGGCTTCGAGCAGGGCAACTACTTCGTCGATGCCAGCCTGAGCTATGGCTTGAACGACAACGACAGCAAACGCAAGATTGCCGGCACCTCGGCCAAGGCCGATTACGACAGCGACCTGCTGGGCCTGAACGTGGTGGGTGGCTACACCTATCACATCAACCCGCAGATGCTGGTCGAGCCGCGCATTGCCGCGCGCTACAGCCTGGTGAACATCGACGGTTACCGCGAGAAGGGTTCGTCGGCTGCACTGAAGGTCGAAGACCAGCGCTACGAGGCCATCGAGCTGGGCGCAGGCCTGCGCGTTGCCGGCGAGTATCCGCTGGGCGCCGGCACCCTGCAGCCACAGGCTCGCCTGATGGCATACCATGACTTCGCGGCGGACGAAGCCAAGAGCACCTCGACCTTCCTGCTGGGTAGCACCCCGTTCGTCACCAGCGGCGCCAAGGCCGTGCGCAACAGCTACGAAGCCGGCGTAGGCGCCGACTACAAGCTGGGCGCGGTGACCCTGGGCGTGAACTACGACTACATCGGCAAATCGGGCTTTGACGCCGATGTGTTCTCGGCCAAGGTGCGTTACGACTTCTGATCGATGACAGCAGCTGCATGAAAAAGGCCGGTGTCTCGCGACACCGGCCTTTTTCGTTTCACTTGGCCTGGTAGATGATCCCCGGGCTGCACTGCACCATCTGGTAATGGTCGGGCAGCCCGTTGAGCGCCTCGGACGCCCCCAGGAACAGGTAACCGCCGGGCTTGAGCGTGCCGTGAATGCGCAGCAGGATGTCCTTCTTCACCTGGGCGGAGAAGTAGATCAGCACGTTGCGGCAGAACACGATGTCGAACTTGCCCAGGCTCGCGTAGCTGTCGAGCAGGTTGAACGAACGAAACTCGACGCGGCTGCGGATCGGGGCCTTGACTGCCCAGCGCCCCGGCCCCTTGGGGTCGAAATAGCGTTGCAGGCGCTCCTGGGACAAGCCACGGGCAATGGCCAGGCTGTCGTACTCACCGGTCTTGCAGTTGGCCAGCATCGAGCCGGACAGGTCGGTGGCGACGATCTGCGCGCCCATCTTCAATTGCCCGATGTTGCTGCGCTCGAACTCATCGATGGCCATGGAGATCGAGTACGGCTCCTGCCCCGACGAACAGGCCGCCGACCAGATGCGCAGGCGCTGGCCAGGGTTGGCCTTGATCTGCTCGGGCAAGACCTTGTTCTTGAGCACCTCGAACGGATAGTTGTCGCGAAACCACAGGGTTTCGTTGGTGGTCATCGCATCGACCACCTGCTCGCGCAAGCCGCTGCGCGGCTGGGTCTGGATCCGCTGCACCAGCTCGCTCAACGATTTGATGCCCTGCTGTTCCATCAGCTTGTTGAGACGGCTGGAGACCAGATACTGCTTGTTTTCGCCCAGCAGGATGCCACAGGCTTTTTCCAGGAAGACCCGGAATTGTTCGAAATCCAAATTACCCGTAGACAATGATGCCGCCTCTTAAATCATGTGTAACGCCAGGGACGAGCCCTGGCCGTTAGTGGGTGGCCTTGATCCGGTCGACCACGCGTTGCGCCAGGTCATCCGGCCGGAACTTGGCGAGAAAATCATCCGCGCCCACCTTCTTGACCATGGCCTGGTTGAAGACGCCGGAAAGCGAAGTATGCAGGATGATGTGCAACTTTTGCATGCGCGGGTCGTTGCGGATTTCTGCAGTCAGGGTATAGCCGTCCATTTCCGGCATCTCGATGTCGGAAATCATCATCAGGAATTCCTCTTCCGGATGCTTGCCCTCATCGACCATCTTGCGCAGGTAATCCAGCGCCTGCCGGCCGTCGTTGAGCGCCACCACCTCGACCCCCACCGTCTGCAGGCAACGGCTGACCTGCTTGCGTGCCACCGAGGAGTCATCCACGGTGAGCACGCGCAGCGACACGGCCTTGACCTGCACTTCTTCGTCGACCACACCCAGGGAGATCGCCTCGGAGGTCGGCGAGACCTCGGCGAGGATCTTCTCCACGTCGATGATCTCGACCATCTTGCCGTCCACCCGGGTCACGGCCGTCAGGTAATGGTCACGACCGGTGCCCTTGGGTGGCGGATGGATCTCCTCCCAGTTCATGTTGACGATGCGTTCGACCGAGTGCACCAGAAACCCCTGGGTCTTGGTGTTGTACTCGGTGATGATCACGAAGCTCTTGCTGACATCTTCACTCAGACCGGGCATGCCGGTCGCCATCGCCAGATCCAGGATCGGGATGGTTGCCCCACGAATATTCGCCACACCGCGCACCACCGGGTTGGACTTGGGCATCACGGTCAGGTTCGGGCATTGCAGCACCTCCCGCACCTTGAACACGTTGATCCCGTACAGCTGCTCGCCATTGAGGCGGAACAACAGCAGTTCGAGACGGTTCTGCCCTACCAGTTGTGTGCGCTGGTTAACCGAATCCATTACACCAGCCATGCCAGACTCCTCGACCAAATGCTCGAGCGTCGTACCGCAGTCGGCACGCGCCTTGCTTTTTTAACTGTATGAACACGAAAACGACATTTTTCCGACGCCTGACCCGCCCCTTGCCCGGCATCCTTGCTGCGCTGTGCCTGCTGGCCCCCGGCGTTCGAACTCTGGCTGACGCTTTCACCTTGCCTGAACAGCTTATCGGTGTCACTCAGGGGTTTCTTGAATTCACGGTCGAGGATTACCTGGCGACCAGCCAGACCGAAGGGCGCTTCGAGATCCAGGTCAACAGCCTCGACCCGCGCCTGCGCATGCCACTGTGCGACCAGCAACTGGGCGCCACCCTGGAAAGCCCGGCGCAACCGCTGGGCAGGGTGACCGTGCGCGTACGCTGCGATGGCAGCTCCCCGTGGACGGTGTTCGTGCCGGCCCAGGTGCGGCTGTTTCGCAATGTGGTGACCGTGGCGCGTCCGCTCAAGCGCGACAGCGTGGTCGGCGAACAGGACGTGAGCCTGCGCGAGCGGGACGTGGGCATGCTCAACCAGGGCTACCTGACCAGCCTGGAGCAGGCCGTGGGCCTGAAGGTCATCCGACCGACGGTCATCGATCAGGTGCTCACGCCGCTGCATCTGGAGCAGGCCGAAGTGGTCCGCAAGGGCGATCATGTGGTCATCATCGCCCGCAGCGGCACGCTGAGCGTGCGCATGCCGGGAGAAGCCTTGAGCAAGGGCGGCATCAGTGAACAGATACGGGTACGCAATCTGAACTCCAAACGGGTGGTGAAGGCACGGGTCACTGGACCAGGGCAGGTGGAAGTCGCGATGTGAAGCGGGTCACGACGCCAGAACAAACAAGGCTGGCGGTCAGGAACCGCTTTTCCTAAACTGTGTCGAACCGGGTTGATGGGCTGGCCGCGCAAGCTGCACTGCATTTGCGTCTAAAGTTTCTTTCGGGTTGGCCGAAAACAAGGCAAGCGTCCAAACACCCAGAGGTTTTCTGATCATGGTCATCGACTTCAGTCGTTTGAATAATTCCCCGTCCGTGACGGGCGCCGTGCGCACTGGCAACAGCCAGGAAAGCACGGCCACTGCTCGCACCGCCACCAGCGCTACCGAGGCTGGCCAGAGCGGAGAAGCCGTACACCTGAGCCACGAGGCCCAGCAGTTGCAACAGGTCAGCGACAAGCTGCGCGATCAACCGGTTGTCAACAGCGCCCGCGTGGCCGAGTTGAAACAGGCCATCGCCGACGGCAGCTACCAGGTGGACGCCCAGCGCGTCGCCAGCAAACTGCTTAATTTCGAAGCCCAGCGCTAGCCCTCTGGCGCGCTGACTTCAGGACGCTAGAACCAAGAGCCAGCCAATGCACGACACTACTCTGCTGCAACTGATCGAAGATGATATTGCTCCAGCGCAACAACTGCTCGAGTTGTTGCAGGCTGAAGCCGTGGCCCTGCATGGCCGCGACATGCCCTTGCTGGAAAATATTCTGGCCCGCAAGCAATCGCTGGTGGTGCTGCTCGATCAAGGCGGACAACGACGTAGTGCGCTGCTTGCGAACCTGGGCCTGCCGCAAAGCCGCGAAGGTGTAGTGGCCATGGCCGAGCAATCGGACCTGGGCTCCCTGCTCATCGAGCAGCTCGATGTGCTGGCTGCGCTGATGAATGATTGCCAGGCGGTCAACGCACGCAACGGCCAGGCGATCCAGCTTCAGCAGTACACCACCGAAAACCAGATCAAGATCCTCATGGGTGGCGAATCACCGTCGCTCTACGATGCCCGTGGCACTACATCGCCGCTTTCAAAGCCTCGTGCACTCAGCCAGGCGTGACCCCCTCTATCAAGGCACGATTCATGCTGGCAGAATGCCAGCAATTGCCTGTGTCGTTTTTGCCTGGAGATTCATCAACCGTGTTCAATGACGAAGAAGCTCCTCAGCCTCCGAAGGTGCTGACTACGCCTTTGGAAATTGCCGCTCATTTGCGGATGTTGCTAGAGAGCCATGACCCACTGATCATCACGTTCCCCGAACGCAGCCAGCGCTTCCAGAGTTATGTGGTGGAGGTAGACCGGGACAGCAACAGCATGGCCCTGGACGAAATGATCCCGCGCGATGGCGAACGCTTCCTCGAAAATGGCGAACCATTCCGTATCGAAGGCTTCCATGACGGCGTGCGCATTGCCTGGGACTGCACTACCCCGCTGAGCATCAGCACCTCTGACGGCTCACGCTGCTACCGCGGCAGCCTGCCCACAGAAGTTACCTATCACCAGCGTCGCAATGCGTTTCGCGCAGCACTGAAGCTGTCGCAACTGGTCGACGTGATTTTCGACGGCGAGAAACTGCGTGGCGAGCACCCGCTCAAGGGCAAGCTGCTGGATATTTCGGCTACTGGCTGCAAGCTTCGCTTCGAGGGCGATATCGAGGAGCGGTTGCAGTTGGGCCAGGTCTACGAGAAGTTTGCTACCGGCCTGCCGCTGGGGCTTTCTCAGGTAATGGTCGAGCTGCGCCACCTGCACTATGAAGAGCGCCTGAACGCCACCTTCGCCGGCATTCGCTTTCATAACGTGACAGGACAGATGGCGCGCAAGATCGAAAGCTTTGTGTACCAGCTGCAACGTGAAGCGCGACGCTTCGACAAAGACGATTACTGATAGACATCACGCTTCACATTTCCAAGGGTCGCTACCCATTCAGCGGCAACGGATTCATCCGCAAAGGGGCGCCTGGCGCCCCGCCTGCCAGCGGAACTCAGACGCAGCCCTTCGCCACTATCTGCCCCCCACGCCACTCACACTTCTGGCGCAGACTTGACAGGTTCGACGCCCTCAGCCTCCCCGGGCGTGCCCTCCTCCTCGGTATCTTCGGCACCTACCGGTGCCTGCATCTGATCCTGCACCACCTGCTCATCAACCCGCGGGTCGAGCGCCGCAGACAGCGGTGAACCTGCCGCCGGCATCGCTACGTGAAGCAATGGCGCATCCTCGACCTGATGCAGGTTGGTAACCGCTTTGGGACGGATGCGCCACACCAGCACCAGCGCGAAGAAACAGAAGAACGCGTACAGCATCTGGTCGCCCAGGGTCTTCATCAGCACACCGGCCACCAGCGGCCCGATGCTCGCCCCCACGCCATAGGTCACCAGCAGCATCGCGGTGAGCGAGACCCGTCGCTCGCTTTCAACGTGGTCGTTGGAAAACGCCACCGCCAGCGGGTAGAGGCAGAACTGCAGCAGCGAGACCGCAAAACCGGTGATGAACAGCACCTCGAGCGGCACGCTCGGCAGCAGCGCCAATGGCAGGGAGGTGACGGCCAGCCCCACCGCCACACTGCGAATCAGCACGGCCCGGTCGTAACGGTCCGACAACCAGCCCAATGGCCACTGCACCAGCAGGCCGGCAAAGATGCAGCAGCCCATGAACACACCGACCTGTTCTGTACTGAGCCCCTGCTTGGAGGCGTACAGAGGCGCCAGACCATAGAACGACCCCACGATCAGCCCCGCCCCGAGTACCGTACTCAGCGACTGGGGGACGCGCTTGATGAAGAACCGCGGCTCCATGGGGGCCGGACGCAGCGGTGCGGGGTGGATGCGCCGGGTCAGGGCCACCGGAACCAGGCATAGCGCAAAGCACATGGCCACCAGCATCAGCAGCTCCAGGCCCAGCTGCGGGTGAACCACCAGAATCAGCTGGCCCAGTACCAGGCCCAGATAGGAGGCGATCATGTAACCGCTGAACACCGCCCCACGCTGCTTGGCGTCGGCCTGTTCGTTGAGCCAGCTCTCGATCACCATGTACTGGCACATCATGCCCAGGCCGACGATCACCCGCAGCAGCAGCCAGGCCGGCAACCAGCTGACCAGACCATGACCAAGCACCGCTGCGCCGACGATGCCGGCACACGTAGCGTAGGCGCGGATATGCCCCACTCTGGCGATCAGCCGGTGCCCGATCTTGCCCCCCAGCGCCAGGCCGAAATAGTTGGCCGCCATCAGCGCACCGACCCACAGGCTGTCGACCTGATCGGCCGCCAGGCGCAGGGCCAGGTAGGTGCTCAACAGGCCGGAACCGATCAACATCATCAATGCGGCGAAATACAGCGCGCGAAAAGACTTCCAGATACTTCGCATCGACGTCCCTGAGGGCCCCTTGAGCAGGTGAAAAAACTGCTTGAAAGCATAAGTGAAAAAAACGCCGACGCGGCGGGCCGGGCATAAAAAAACAGGTGACAAACCATGATCTCGATCATGGCTGCCACCTGCCTCCGCTTACCCTGGCGCCAGGCGGCATTGCCGCCCCGCAGTTACGCCTGTGCCGCCAGCACGCGCCGCTCCCACGGGGTGATCTCGTCGAAGAAGCTGGTCAGTTCCAGGGTCTTGGACGCGATGTAACCTTCGATGAACTCAGTCCCGAACAGTTCCCTCGCCAACTGGCTGCGCTTGAGACGCTCCAGTGCCGCGTGCAGCGTGCAGGGCAGTGACAGGTTGTCGGGCACCTCGAATTCGCCCTGGATCGCTGGCGCCGGCTCCAGTTGCTGTTCGATGCCGTACAAGCCGGCCGCCAGGCTGGCGGCGATGGCCAGGTAGGGGTTGGTATCGGCCCCGGGCAGGCGGTTCTCGACCCTGCGCGCTACCGGTGCGCTGGCAGGGATACGCAGGCCCGCAGCGCGGTTGTCCTGCGACCAGCAGGCATTGTTGGGCGATGCATAAGGGTGGCACAGGCGCTGGTAGGAGTTGACGTTGGGTGCGAACAACGCGGTGAAGTCGGCCATGCATGCCTGCTGGCCACCGATGAAGTGATAGAAGGCAGGGGTTGGCTGCCCCTGCGCATCGCTGAACACGTTACGGCCGTTGTCGATCTCGACCACGCTCTGGTGAATGTGCATCGAACTGCCTGGGGTTCTGGCCAGCGGCTTGGCCATGCACACCACATTCAGGCCATGCTTGAGCGCAACCTCCTTGAGCAGGTGCTTGAACAGGAAGGTCTGGTCGGCAAGCAGCAGCGGGTCCCCGTGCAGCAGGTTGATCTCGAACTGGCTGACGCCCATCTCGTGCATGAAGGTGTCGCGCGGCAGGCCCAGGGCCTCCATGCAACGGTAGACCTCGCTGAAGAACGGGCGCAGGCCATTGTTGGAACTGACGCTGAACGCCGAATGGCCGTCCTCGCGCCGACCGTCCAGCCCGGTGGGCGGCAGGAACGGCTGGCTCGGGTCGGGATTGGGAGCGAACACGAAGAACTCGAGTTCGGTGGCCACCACTGGCGCCAGGCCGTGCGTGCGATACCGCTCGATCACCGCCTTGAGCTGGCCGCGGGTGGACAAGCCCGAACTCTGTCCATCGAGCTCATTGGCATCGCAGATCGCCAGTGCCCTTGGTTCGTCGCTCCAGGGCAGGCGGTAGATATGCAGGGGGTCGGCCGCCAGGGCAAGGTCGCCGTCGTCGCTGCCGTAAAAGCGTGCCGCAGGGTATCCGCCCATGATGCACTGCAGCAGCACGCCGCGTGCCATCTGCAGGCGCCGCCCTTCCAGGAACCCCTCGGCGGTCATCACCTTGCCGCGAGGCACGCCATTAAGGTCGGGGGTGACGCATTCGATTTCATCAATGCCCGTCAATCGCTCGGCGAGAGAACGTTGGCCATTGGTCGTCATGACTTGATCCTTGTTATTTTTAACAAGCCGCGAACGGCGACCCGAACAACATAGTCCGGGGGTGTTAAAAATATCAAGCACCATGTAGGCCCGATCGCTGGGCGAACGCCGCCAGCCAACCCGTAGAAGCTGTCTACACTGTGCCTGGCAGCGTAATACCGTTCGCCGGCAGCGGCAGCGCAGTCTTGTAGCGCACCTGCTTGAGGGCGAAGCTGGAGCGAATATTGGCCACCCCGGGCAAGCGGGTGAGGTAGTCCAGAAACCGCTCCAGGGCCTGAATGCTCGGCAGCAGTACACGCAGCAGGTAATCCGGATCGCCGGTCATCAGGTAGCACTCCATCACTTCCGGGCGCTCGGCGATTTCCTCTTCGAAGCGGTGCAGCGATTGCTCCACCTGTTTTTCCAGGCTGACGTGGATGAATACGTTCACGTCCAGCCCCAGCACTTCGGGCGACAGCAAGGTCACCTGCTGGCGAATCACGCCAAGCTCCTCCAGCGCCTTGACCCGGTTGAAACAGGGGGTGGGCGACAGATTTACCGAACGGGCCAGCTCGGCGTTGGTGATGCGGGCATTGTCCTGAAGGCTGTTGAGAATGCCGATGTCAGTACGATCCAGTTTGCGCATGAGACAAATTCACCTGCTTCTTGTTCTTTTGAAGAATGTTTATCCGCAAGCCAGCCCAAAGGCAATGAACTTGAGAAAAATATTCTTCCGCCAGCGGAATATGATGTAGGCAAGACTGACTCTCCGGTCACAAGCCGGGTTCAGTAGCGACCGCTTCAAAGCTCAACAAAAACACAAGACAGAGCGAGCGTAAAAAAGCATGAACGAGTACGCCCCCCTGCGTCTGCATGTGCCCGAGCCTACAGGCCGGCCAGGCTGCCAGACCGATTTTTCCTACCTGCGTCTGAATGACGCCGGTCAGGTCCGCAAACCCGCCATCGATGCCGAACCCGCCGGTACCGCCGACCTTGCCTACGGGCTGATCCGCGTGCTCGACGAACAGGGCCGTGCGCTTGGCCCCTGGGCCGAGGACATCGGCCCCGAAGTGCTGCGCCAAGGCATGCGCGCGATGCTCAAGACCCGGCTGTTCGACAGCCGCATGGTCGTGGCGCAGCGCCAGAAGAAGATGTCCTTCTACATGCAGAGCCTGGGCGAGGAAGCCATCGGCAGCGGCCAGGCACTGGCCTTGAACCGCAGCGACATGTGCTTCCCCACCTACCGCCAGCAGAGCATCCTGATGGCCCGCGACGTGTCGCTGGTGGAGATGATCTGCCAGCTGCTGTCCAACGAGCGCGACCCGCTCAAGGGTCGCCAACTGCCCATCATGTACTCGGTGCGCGAAGCCGGCTTCTTCACCATCAGCGGTAACCTGGCGACCCAGTTCGTGCAGGCGGTCGGCTGGGCCATGGCCTCGGCCATCAAGGGCGATACCAAGATCGCTTCGGCCTGGATCGGCGATGGTGCTACGGCCGAGTCGGACTTCCACACCGCGCTGACCTTCGCACACGTGTACCAGGCCCCGGTGATTCTCAACGTGGTCAACAACCAGTGGGCCATCTCCACCTTCCAGGCCATCGCCGGTGGTGAATCCACCACCTTCGCCGGCCGCGGCGTTGGCTGTGGCATCGCTTCGCTGCGGGTCGACGGCAACGACTTCATCGCGGTGTACGCGGCCTCGCGCTGGGCCGCCGAACGTGCCCGCCGCGGCCTGGGCCCGACCCTGATCGAATGGGTGACCTACCGCGCCGGGCCGCACTCCACGTCGGACGACCCGTCCAAGTACCGTCCGGCCGACGACTGGAGCCACTTCCCCCTCGGCGACCCGATCGCCCGCCTCAAGCAGCACCTGGTGGCCATCGGGCACTGGTCGGAGCAAGAGCATCAGGCGGTGACTGCTGAGCTGGAAGCCGAAATCATCAGTGCGCAGAAGGAAGCCGAGCAGTACGGCACCCTGGCCGGCGGGCAGATGCCCAGCCCGGCGAGCATTTTCGAGGATGTGTACAAGGAAATGCCGGAACACCTGCGGCGCCAGCGCCAGGAACTGGGGATCTGACATGAACGATCACAACACCACTATCCAGTTGGAAACCGCCATGGCGACTACCACCATGACCATGATCCAGGCCCTGCGCTCGGCCATGGATATCATGCTTGAGCGCGATGACAATGTTGTCGTCTATGGCCAGGACGTCGGTTACTTCGGCGGCGTGTTCCGCTGCACCGAAGGGCTGCAGAACAAGTACGGCAAGTCGCGGGTGTTCGACGCACCGATCTCCGAAAGCGGTATCGTCGGCACCGCCGTGGGCATGGGTGCCTATGGCCTGCGCCCTGTGGTGGAAATCCAGTTTGCCGACTACTTCTACCCAGCCTCGGACCAGATCGTCTCGGAGATGGCCCGCCTGCGCTACCGCTCTGCCGGCGAGTTCGTGGCCCCGCTGACCCTGCGCATGCCGTGCGGTGGCGGCATCTACGGCGGCCAGACCCACAGCCAGAGCCCGGAGGCGATGTTC
This sequence comes from Pseudomonas sp. MF6396, assembly GCF_002018915.1. NCBI lineage: Bacteria > Pseudomonadati > Pseudomonadota > Gammaproteobacteria > Pseudomonadales > Pseudomonadaceae > Pseudomonas > Pseudomonas sp. MF6396. The sequence goes on from NZ_MVOK01000008.1 coordinate 230,333, forward strand.
ACCCAGGTCTGCGGCCTGCGTACCGTGATGCCTTCGAACCCCTACGACGCCAAGGGCCTGTTGATCGCCTCGATCGAAAACGACGACCCGGTGATCTTCCTGGAGCCCAAGCGCCTGTACAACGGCCCTTTCGACGGGCACCACGACCGGCCGGTAACGCCCTGGTCCAAACACCCCGCCAGCGCCGTACCGGATGGCTACTACACCGTGCCACTGGACAAGGCTGCCATCACCCGCCCAGGCAATGCGGTGACGGTACTGACCTACGGCACCACGGTGTATGTATCCCAGGTGGCTGCCGAAGAGACCGGCATCGACGCCGAGGTCATCGACCTGCGCAGCCTGTGGCCGCTGGACCTGGAGACCATCGTCGAGTCGGTGAAGAAGACCGGCCGCTGTGTGGTCGTGCACGAAGCCACCCGCACCTGCGGCTTTGGCGCCGAGCTGGTGGCGCTGGTACAGGAGCACTGCTTCCATCACCTCGAAGCCCCGATCGAACGCGTCACCGGTTGGGACACCCCCTACCCGCACGCGCAGGAATGGGCGTACTTCCCCGGCCCATCGCGAGTGGGTGCGGCATTGAAACGGGTCATGGAGGTCTGAATGGGCACGCACGTCATCAAGATGCCGGACATCGGCGAAGGCATCGCACAGGTTGAGCTGGTGGAGTGGTTCGTAAAGGTCGGCGATACCGTCACCGAAGATCAGGTGGTCGCCGACGTCATGACCGACAAGGCCACCGTGGAAATTCCTTCGCCGGTCACCGGCAAGGTGCTGGCCCTGGGCGGCCAGCCCGGTGAGGTCATGGCCGTAGGCAGCGAGCTGATTCGCATCGAGGTCGAAGGGGCCGGCAACTATCAGGAAGGCGCCGGCAAGCCGGCAGCAGCCACGCCGCCTGCGGTAGCTGCCGCACCGAAGGCCAGCGTACCCGAAGCCCAACCCCAGCCCGCCGTCGTGTCTACCCCGGCAGCGGCACCTTCAGGCAACGCACAGCGTTCATCGACGATCGTGCCACGTGAGGCCAACGAGCGTCCGCTGGCCTCCCCGGCGGTGCGCAAGCGCGCGCTGGATGCGGGCATAGAGCTGCGCTATGTACATGGTAGTGGCCCTGCCGGGCGCATCCTGCACGAAGACCTGGACGCTTTTCTCGTTCAACCGAGTACCAGCAGTGCATCGGGCCCCGGTGGCTATGCAAGGCGTGACGACAGCGAGCAGGTGCCAGTGATCGGCCTGCGCCGCAAGATCGCGCAGCGCATGCAGGATGCCAAGCGCCGCGTCGCGCACTTCAGCTATGTCGAGGAAATCGACGTGACCGCGCTGGAAGAACTGCGCGTGCACCTGAACAAGAAGCATGTTGACAGCCGCGGCAAGCTGACCCTGCTGCCCTTCCTGGTACGGGCAATGGTGATCGCCGCGCGCGAATTCCCGCAGATCAACGCCACCTATGACGACGAAGCCCAGCTCATTACCCGCCATGGTGCAGTGCATGTGGGTATCGCCACCCAGGGCGACAACGGGCTGATGGTACCGGTGCTGCGCCATGCCGAGGCCGGCAGCCTGTGGAGCAATGCCAGCGAGATCGCCCGGGTAGCCAACGCCGCCCGCAACAACAAGGCCAGCCGTGAAGAGCTGTCCGGCTCGACCATTACGCTCACCAGCCTCGGCGCACTGGGCGGCATCGTCAGCACACCGGTGGTGAACACGCCGGAGGTGGCCATTGTCGGGGTCAACCGCATCGTCGAGCGGCCAATGGTGGTCAACGGCCAGATCGTGGTGCGCAAGATGATGAACCTGTCCAGTTCGTTCGACCATCGTGTGGTCGACGGCATGGACGCCGCGCTCTTCATCCAGGCCATCCGCGGCCTGCTCGAACAACCTGCCAGCCTGTTTGTGGAGTGACCATGCAGACTCTCAATACCACCCTGCTGATCATTGGGGGCGGCCCCGGCGGTTATGTCGCGGCGATTCGTGCCGGTCAACTGGGCATCCCCACTGTACTGGTCGAAGGCCAGGCACTGGGCGGCACCTGCCTGAACATAGGCTGTATTCCATCCAAGGCACTGATCCATGTAGCGGAGCAGTTCCACCAGACTTGTCAGCACAGCCAGCACTCCAGCCTGGGCATCAAGGTACAGGCTCCCAGCCTGGACATTACCCAGAGCGTGGCCTGGAAGGACGGCATCGTCGACCGCCTGACCAGCGGCGTTGCCGCCTTGCTGAAGAAACACGGCGTGACGGTGATTCATGGCTGGGCAAGGATCGTCGACGGCAAAACCGTCGACGTCGAAGGCCAGCGCATTCAGTGCGAGCACCTGCTGCTCGCCACGGGCTCCAGCAGTGTGGAGCTGCCCATGCTTCCACTGGGCGGCCCGATCATCTCGTCCACCGAAGCCCTGGCCCCGCAACGCCTGCCAAGGCGCCTGACGGTGGTGGGTGCAGGCTATATCGGCCTGGAGCTGGGTATTGCCTACCGCAAGCTGGGGGTCGAGGTAAGCGTGGTGGAAGCGCGCGAGCGTATCCTGCCTACGTATGACAGCGAGCTCACTCAGCCGGTAGCCGAGTCGCTGAAGAAACTGGGCATGACGCTGTACCTCAAGCACAGCGTCGAAGGCTTCGATAACGCCACCCAGTGCCTGCAGATCAGGGACCCGCATGGCGAACAGTTGAGGCTGGAAACCGATCAGGTGCTGGTTGCCGTAGGACGTCGGCCACGCACTCAAGGGTTCAACCTGGAAACCCTGGAGCTCAAGATGAATGGCTCAGCCATTGCCATCGATGAGCGTTGCCAGACCAGCATGCGCAATGTGTGGGCAATCGGCGATCTGAGCGGCGAGCCGATGCTGGCCCACCGCGCCATGGCCCAGGGCGAGATGGTGGCCGAACTCATCGCCGGCAAGCAGCGGGTTTTCGATCCGGTGGCCATCGCGGCAGTGTGCTTTACCGACCCCGAGGTGGTGGTGGCAGGCAAGACACCCGAGGCCGCACAACAGCAAGGCCTGGATTGCATCGTTGCGCAGTTCCCGTTCGCGGCCAATGGCAGGGCCATGACGCTGGAATCCAAAAGCGGCTTCGTACGCGTGGTGGCGCGTCGCGACAATCACCTGATCCTGGGCTGGCAGGCTGTCGGCGTGGGGGTTTCGGAACTGTCTACCGCGTTTGCACAATCACTGGAGATGGGCGCCCGGCTCGAGGATGTGGCCGGAACCATCCATGCCCACCCTACCCTCGGAGAGGCTGTGCAGGAGGCTGCATTGCGTGCCTTGGGGCACGCTTTGCACCTGTAGCCAGAACCACTGGGCGTCGATCATCGACGCCCAGGCATCAGGCGATCTGGTTCTTGCCGCCGGCCTTGGCGCGATAGAGCGCCTGGTCGGCACGGGCGACCAGTTGCTCCGGGCGCTCGCCGCCACGCCACTGGGCGATGCCAAAACTCAATGTGACGCGGTGCTCGCCAATTGGGGGCAACCTCAACACCTGCTGGCGGATGGCATCGGCTACCGCCATTGCTGCCTGCAGGTCACTCCCTGGCATCAACACCATGAACTCGTCACCCCCCCATCGGGCAAGCAGGTGCTCGGGGCCGACACACTTACGGATCTGTTCGACCACCTCTACCAGGGCGGTATCGCCACGGGCGTGGCCGTAACGATCATTGATCGGCTTGAAATCGTCGAAATCCATCAGGATCAGGCTCAAGGGCAAACGAAAGCGGCCGGCACGTTCGCATTCCTGAAGCAGGGCCTTTTCCAGGCGATAACGATTGGCCGCCAGGGTCAACGAGTCGCGCTCGGCCAGGTCACGGTTCTCATCGAGCTGACGTTTCAGTTGCTCGTTCACCCAGCACAGTTCCCGGGTCCGTTCGGCAATCAGTGACTCCAGCGAGCTGTTGCGCTGCTCCAGATGGGCAACCAGGCGCTTGCGGTCGTCGATGTTGCGGTGTGCACCGAACATCCTGGCCACCGAGCCATCAGGGTTGCGCGCAACCACATGCCCGCTGTCCTCGATCCACAGGTAGCTGCCATCCTTGCAACGGCAACGGTACTCCACCTGGTAGCTTGGCGCGCGCTGGCTCAGGTAGTCCTCGAAGCAGGCCATCACCCGCGGGTAGTCCTCGGGGTGAATGACGTTTTCCCAGGTGAACACCGTATTGTCCAGCGAGTGGCTAGGGTAGCCCAGCATGCGATACCAACCCGGGTTGCGATAGACATGGCCGGTGTTGGCGTTCCAGTCCCAGATGCCATCACTGACCAGGTCCAGGAGGGTTTGCAGTTGCTCTTGCCCCAGGTCGCTCAATGGCGCCATCACGCAAGCGGTATTCTCACTCATGGACACTCTCCCCTGTCCAGCAACTACGCCCCAGCTCAATGATGGTGCTGCCGATTGTTATGCGCCAAAGCCTGCGCGAAATTTCGAACAATATACTCGCGAAAGAATGGAAGCGGCAGGCGGAACCGACCGCACGTCCAACTGCAAGCCTTGGCTGTTGCCGCCTGCGGCAATCATCCTCCTCTTTGGGGCAACAGCGTGCCAGAGTTAAACGGCCGAGCATTGCTGCCCCCTTGTAATACAGAGGGTTCAGAGCGTGAGGTAACTGGCACAGCCCTTGCTCTTCCCTTGCTCTGCACAGTATCGGGAGACCTTCAGGTGAGCATCATCAATGATTATGGTTGGCAGGTAGCCGCTACCACTCAGCAACGTAGCAGTGTTTCTACAGACAGCGATGCTGTGCCGTATGTACCTGTTTCAGTTGCCATCCAGTCGACGTCCGACACGCGCGGGAGTGCCAGTCACTCCGAGCAGCGCTTTCACGACAACCAGCAAGAAGCGTTCGCAAAGTTCAAGGTCAGTCTGCAGAACCTGGAAGAGATCTTTGACACGAAGGAACCAGAGAGCACTGCCTTGCAAGAGTTTCGCGACTACATGGCACTGTCTCCCGAGCAGAAAATTCGCGAGAAGATGCTGCGCGAACTTGGGCTGAGCCTTGAAGAATACGAAGAGTTACCCCCTGAGAAGAAGGAGCTGATCGACAAGCAGATCGCTCAACGCATCAAGGAAGAAATGGAGATAAAAACCATGGCCAAGCTGCAACCGCCTCAACAGATGGATGCGGTCAGTGCACTGGCAGGTTCACAGACACTGTCGGCAGAAGGCACCAACGAAAAGGACAGGACGGACCCGCTGGCCTGAATCGTATTACGCAAAAAACCACCTCCCGAGGTGGTTTTTTTATGCCCGCCTTGCAGGAAACTTTCAGCCCACAAAGACAAAACCCCTACCTGCAGATGCAGATAGGGGTTTCGGAATTTAATCTTGACGATGACCTACTCTCACATGGGGAAACCCCACACTACCATCGGCGATGCATCGTTTCACTACTGAGTTCGGG